>JBHNNM010000014.1:0-17434 GCA_048563625.1 Gammaproteobacteria bacterium
CCGTTGGAAGAAAGAAACCAGTGATCCGTTTCATTTTCAACCACGTCAGTTTCTGCGCTTTGCCACTTCTTCTGCGAAGCGCTTTCATCCAGAGCTTACAAATTTGTCCCCTAAAATTTGAGAGTGATTTTGTATTCCTTCGCACACCATAATAATTAGCATATCCTGTCACCACACTTCTTAACCATTTGCCTTGCTCAACAATGTTAATATGTCTGTTTTTATACAACAACTCTTTAATCTGTTTGAGTTTAGCTCGCTGTTTCCTGGCTATGGTCAGGCGCTTTACGGTATATCTTCCGTTTGAAAGAAGCTTGCTACAGATATGGGTGAACCCTGGAAACGTAAATGTCTCAGGCTTACCTTTTCCTTGTTTTGCTCTATTCTTTATCGCATGTTTACCAAATTCCAGCAGTCTGGTTTTCTCCTCATGTAATGTCAGGTTAAACTGTTTTAGGCGTTCATTCAGCTTATCAAGTAATCTATTGGCTTCATGTTGATACTCACAGCAGATGACAAAGTCATCTGCATATCTCAGAATATAGATTTCTCCACGGGCTTCTTGTTTCCGCCATTTATTTATCCATAGATCGAGCACATAAAATAAATAGATATTTGCTAACAGAGGCGATAACACTGAGCCCTGAGCCGATCCCATTTCGCTGGCTGACCATTTCCCCTCATCACTGACGCCTGCTTTTAACATCTTTTCTACCAGTGACAAGATCTTTTTATCGCTGATCCGGTGTTCTAAAAACTTCATCATTCAACTGTGGTCAATGTTGTCAAAGAAACCTTTAATGTCTGCATCAATAACCCAGTTGACTCGCTTTTCAATTAGGGCAACATATAAAGCATCCAGTGCTTTATGTTGGTGCCTTTTGGGTCTAAACCCATAACTAAAACCAAGAAAGTCTTCCTCATAGATTGACTGGATAACCCATACCAAGGCTTGTTGGACGATTTTGTCCTCCACAACAGCTATTCCTATGGGGCGCTGTCGGCCATCCGCTTTAAGTAACCATATCCTCTTTGAAGGCTGGGGCTTATATCTTCCCGTATGAATTTTAACATGCAGATTTTGAAGTTTATCCGTTAGTCCTTGTCCATACGATTGCCATGTTTCACCATCAACGCCTCGGGCAGCCTTTTTATTCAGGTTGTCATAAGCATTTTTAAGTAATTCTGGCGTGATATGATGCAGTAAGTTATTAAAACGTAGTTTTCGGTTCTCTTTCGCTATTTTTCGTATCCTGTGCAAGCTGTTCATTGTTTACCCCAGACTCTGCGTTCTGGTCACAAGAGCAGTGACAGAATTTCTCTTTGTCAAGGTCCTTCGCTCCACTGACTCCGCCGTTCTCATTACAATTACTTTGTTCGCCTGCTTCTTCACTACTATTACCTTGTCTGACTTCCTGATAGTGTACATGCTAAGCTTATGTTTATCACTTTCCTTAACCGAACCATTTTTTTTAGTTCAATGGTTACTATCAGGATCTCCCGAGTTCCGCATAAGAAACATCAGTACATGCACCAGGTCTATGACTCCGAAGAACCCGATGATCACTCGCTCTATGTTAACGTGATCATCAATATTGCCTTCCCCTTCACCCAACAAGGTCAGCGTTCTTAACTTTGATTTCGGAGCTCAATACTGAGCCTATACTTTCCCCTGTCAACGCTTAACCCCTATCCTTACGAATAACGGCCCATGACTCGGAGTTCTGGTGGGGGAGCTAACCCTTTCCAGACAGAGGAATTTCACCTCCAATTTCTTACCGATTTAGCTCGGCGCACTGGGTGTCCCCTAATATCTTTTTTCTTTATAATATTTTTTGCCTATTGACAATTAAAGGCACATATATGTTATGCCTATTTTCGTTCTTCCGCTTTGCTGTATACCAAACCACGCTCTCTTTTTCCCACTGCAATTACATATACAACAATGTCATCATCGTTTACTTCATAAACCAACCGATACCCCACTGACCGAAGTTTAATTTTATAAACATCTTTTAAACCTCGTAATTGGCTAGCTTTATTTCGTGGGTTTGTTGATCTTTCTTTTAGTTTTTTCTTAAATTGCGCCTGAATGGGGGGCGCAAGTTTTTTTCATTCTTTAAGTGCACTAGGCAGAAATTTTATTTTATAGCTCATCAAGATCTACTTCTATAGCCTCATCTTTTTCATTCATACGATCAGCAACTATTTGAGCTAATTCGGCATCTTCTAGTTTATCCATAAGCCATTCATATGTTTCAGCTGGAATTAAATATGCGGTGGGAATATTGTGATTGAGAATAGCAATAGGAGAACCCTCTGCTTCATTTAGAAGTGCAGTAGGATTTTTCTTTAGTTCTGAAATACTTGCAGAGAAACTGGACAGGACTTGTTTCATTATAAACCTCAAACATTCATAAAAATACAAATAAAGACCTAAATATAGTCCTTTTTTTGGCTCTTTTCAAGTATGGAGAAAGTCTGGGTTTTATTGGCGTAACAATTGAAAGCACTCTTTCAAGACACCCATTAAAGAACACTTTTATAGATATTACAGGATAGCCATAATTTTTGAGTGCTGGAATTGCTTCCAATATTTTTTCGAATACAAAAATCGCGACACTTTTGGTAGCCTGCTGGATGAGCTTGTTAGATGCCCATTGTTGACCTTGGTTTAAAATACGCATAAATTATACGCACTATTATTTACAAGAGTTGTGATTATGAAATCTTTCGATATTCATGCCCCCAAAAAGCCCACAAATCTCTCTATAAACAGTGACTTACTTTCAAAAGCGCGTGAAATGAATATTAATCTTTCAGCCACACTTGAAAACGAGCTTGCCAGGCAACTAAAAATTAAGCAAAGAGAACAATGGCTCCAGGAAAATACTGAAGCTATTCAAGCTTATAACGATTTTGTTGAGAATGAAGGTATTTTTAGTGACGGCATCAGGAGTTTCTAATGAGCCAATTTACCGTTTATAAAAATAAAAATCCTAGAACTAAAAAAATCTTCCCCCTTTTACTTGACATTCCATTCAATCTATTTATTAGATCAACTTCGTACAACAATCGTTATTCCTCTTGGTAAGTATTCAATAGTTAAAGAACAGGTTATAATAAAACTTTGCCCAATTATAGAAATTGACGGTGGTAAATATGCAGCTCTCACCCAACAAATGGCCGGAATAGACAGAACTTTATTAGGCACTAAAGTCACAAATATTTCAGACCATAGATCTGAATTTATTAATGCCATCGATCTAATTATTTCTGGAATCTAACGCCCAGCCTCAGCCGCCTGATGGGGCGCTGTCTGTTTTGTGCGGCTTAACATTTTTGATACTTTATTAACCCACTCTATTTGCTTATTATATTTTCTTGGCAAAGGATGATAGTAAGCATAGCTCGTTCCTTCTTTCTTTAACCCCACTGGAGATTGCTGATTTATTCTATTCACCTCCTCATTAGCCAAGCTTGTTAATGAGTATTACAGGACAGCCATAATTTATGTTTTTTGTATTCTGGTGTACATCAATAAATGAATACACACTAATTATACGGCAGGGCTTCTCTAACACCTGAATTATCTTCCAATCGGGAGACTTCGCGGCATTCTGAACTGAGCAGCAGGCCTTCACGATAGCAGTTCATGGCCTCGACGGAATCATCGAGTTGTTGTTCATACAGTTCACCCAGCACCTGGTACGCTTCAGTACTGGGGGACACTTTGATGCTTTCGAGCAGGTAGTCTCTGGCCTTGCCCCATAGCTGGTTATAAATGCTTAAACGGCCCAGGGTCAGCAGCAGTTCGGCACTGCGGCCGTTATCACTGAGCCAGGATTCGGCAGTTTCCAGTTGTTTGGCAACGTCTTTTTCTCTGGCCTGGCCATACACTAATAACAGCGGTGAATACCAGTGATGTTTGATGCCTTCCTTGATAAGCTCAATGGCTTCTTCTTCCTCGCCGACAGACAGTAATAACTGGCAGTAGAAATAAATCATGTCCGGTTCATTCTGGGTCTGTTTGGGCAGACGTTTCCACAGAGCTTTGAGTTCGCCCAGATTTTTTTCCTGCAGAGCCTGTTTCATCAGCTGCTGAATAAGGGATTTTTCAAACTTGTTGATCAGGTGGGGTTCAAAAATATGGTTCTTTTTCAGTTCCGGCAGGAGCTCTTCCAGATCTTTCCAGCTATTAAGCTGCTGGTAAACAGAAAACAGCATTTTTAGCATCTGTTTATGTTTTGGTGCCACGGTTCTCAGGTGCATTAAAGTGGCCAGAGCCTGTTCGGGCTGACCGTCTTTTATCTGCAGTTCGGCCTGGGTCAGGCCAATGGCAATATCAGCGCTGGGATCACTTTTGTGCGCCTGCAGCAGGTAATTATCACGCCGGCGCTGCTCGCCTTCTTCCTGTGCTGCACGGGCGGCTGCCAGATAATTTAAAATAGGCATGCCGCTGCTGTTGGCGCTTTTGCGCAGGTGCTTTTCAGCTTCCCGCCAGTTGCCTTCGGCCAGTTCTATATAGCCGCGGTTGCAGTTCTGGATAGCCTTTATAGTATTACGGTTATGCGCCCAACTGGATACCTTGCCGGGAAACTTGATGGTTTTAACCAGCAGATAAACCAGCAGTAAAATACCGGCAATAATTGCCGTTAGAACACTGATTAAAAAGACCAGGGTGCCTTCCACACTCCAGTCACCCCAGCTCAGCAGGGCATAGCCCGGATCTTCTTTAGCCAGTAAGGCAATATAGGCGGCCGAAATAAGAAACAGCAGAGCATAAAACAGCAGTTTGATCATGAGTTGCCCTCTTGCTGTTTTTCAAGTTCTTTCTGATAACTGCGCAGCAGTTTTATTGAGCGGGATATATCCGGCATGGTACTGGTAATATGCATTTTCTGCAGTTTGGCCAGCTCATTTATGGTCTGACTGACTCTGGGTACCTCAGTATCAAAATAGTCCTGCAGCCATTGAACCGCTTCCTGCAAACTGTCACTGTACAGATTCTGCTGACCCATTAATAAGGCTCTGCGGGCCGTTTCCAGTTTTAGCTGTAAATTCTGCTGTAAAAAGAACTGTTCTTTGGGGGTCATCAGGGGTTTGGGTTTTTCATCCAGTTTTCGGAATACCACCAGGCTGCGCAGTTCATGTAAAAAAGCCTTACCGGCCTGTTCTACGGTCACTTTATCTTCAGAGTCTTTTTTCTCCACCAGATCAGCCACTTTCTTTTTGCTGTCAATCTGGGAGTATTTAATAGGCAGTTGCGGTACTACCTTGATAATACTGGCCAGACTGGCTGACATGCCAACAATGTCCGCCTGCTGTAGGGCTTTAAGGTTCTGGATTTCATCACGGATCTGAGTTCTGGTTTCAATGGTGCCCGGATCGCCGGTATCCAGCAGTCGGGCATCGGCCGCTTCCAAGGCCCCTATAGCTGTAGCGACATCATGCTGCAGTTTCAGGCTGTGATTAGCCACCAGTAATAAATACTCGACTTCTTCCAGTACCCAGCCAATGCGTTCCCGGCCTTTCTGTTTAAACAGCACTTCAATGGACTGCAGCATCTGCTGATTGCTGACTTCCAGTTTTTTAGACAGAGCTTCTGTTACTTTCTGCTGCTGGGATACCTGAGCCTGAAACTGCTGTTGATCGGAGCTGACCCTGGCCATTTTATCCGTCAGGTTCATCAGGCTGGCCTGCATATCACCACTGACTTTAGTACTGAGCTGAGACAGATTATTACGGATATTCTCCTGCTGCTGACTGACTTCTGCACGCACCTGCTCCAGCTTTTGAGACAGTAAAAAAGTAATACCGGCGGCGGCCAGTGAAATCACCACGGCCAGAAAAATAAAAGCCGTCGCTGCACCTGAGCCTGACTTTGTCTGTTCTGTTTCAGCGGTTTCCTGCTCCTGTTGCGGATTATTAGCTGCCTGTTGGGGCATTTGTTTTTCCATACCTGTTCTCTTGGTTTTTATGTTTTTTAGGGGTTGTTTAATAGCTTGATCTGCAACCCCCTCAATCCCCCTCTGAAGAAGGGGGAGGTAGTATGACTAACTTAAGTTGTTGTTCGAAAGCCATTTGAGCACTGCATTAAACAGTGCTTTATCTGATGCTTTTTCTGCTATTAATATATCGTCCCTAAAGCCGGCATCACGGGCGGCACGGGACATTTTTTCTGTTACCACCACCAGCGGCTTCTGCCATAAGTGCTGTAGCTGTGCTTTATCCAGATGCTGTTGACACAGGGTCAGCAAATTACTCAGGGCTTCATTACTGGTTAAAGTGATAATGTCCGCCTGCTGTGACCATATCCGGCTAAACTCAGTGTTTGTATATTCCGGCAACACACGCTGGTAAACTTCGGCATAAGTGACCTCAGCACCTCGCTGCCGCAGTTCATTGGCCAGCAGTTCCCGTCCGCCATTGCCGCGAAAGATAATAATTTTTTTCTGTTTTACCTTATCCTGCTGCAGTTCGCTATGGGCCAGCAGGGTTTCACTATTATACTGCCCCTGAGGCATAATATCCGCTGTTCTGCCGCTGAGTGCCTGTAATTTTCCGGCACTGGCCTGACCAATGGTGACCAGTTTAAGTTTATCAGGTATTTTGCCCTGAGCAAGAATAGCCTGCAAACCAAACTGTACCGCATTGGGACTGATAAACACGGCAAAATCATAGCTATCCAGGTTTTTAATGACTGCCTGTAATGGCTTTTTCAGCGGCACAATTTCAATCACCGGCAGCCGGAGCGCCCGGCCGCCGTGTTGAGTTATCATATCACAAAGTGTCTGTGCCTGATGAGCTGGCCTGCTGACCAGAACCTTAATTCCGGCTAAAGAATTATCTGCCATGTTTTATCATCATAAATCCTTCCGACTGAAGAATTTAAATACCTGTCTATTATTTAGAGACTTATTGTAGCAAATGGCTGGTAATTTCTCCTATTTTAATAACTTTCCAGCTATACTTTAGCCATGAAAGCATTTGATTATAAACACTATCTGCCCATGCAGACACTCTGTTTCCTGCTATTTTTGTTTGTCCTGGTACTGGGCAATAATACCGTACAGGCCGAAAACAGCAGGCTGGAACTGCCTTCCATCAGCGATGCTCGGCAGGAAGCAAAACTGTCTGAACAACAACAGCGGCCTATTCTAATCATGTTCGGTACTGAAAGCTGTCCCTTCTGTCACCTGTTAAAAGAAGACTATCTGATCCCTATGATTATTTCAGGTGACTATACTGACAAGGTGATCCTGCGTCAGCTCTATATTACTGACAGCAAGGATATTATTGATTTTTCAGGTCAGAAGATCAGTGCCGATGCCTTTGCACAAAGATATAAGGTACGCCTGTTTCCCACCACTGTACTGGTGGATCACAGGGGGCAGCCGCTGGTAAAAAATATTGTGGGAGTGACCACACCATCCCTGTTCGGCGGAACACTGGATGATGCTATTGATAAGGCACTGGCGGTACTTAGAGGTGCCAGGCCGTAGTAATTCTTTTAAAGCTTGCCTTTAATAAGTTTACGGATGGCAGACAGATGCCGGCGGCTGACTTCCAGCCCCTCATCCAGTTGCAATAGTTTTAACAGGGTGCGGCCATCGGGCTGTTTGTGCAGGCCTTCGATGCGATTTTTTCGGATCAGGGCATTACGGTGAATGCGGATAAAGTCATCGGCAAATTCCTCTTCCAGCGATTTAAGAGTATCTTCAATAATGGTTTCCGCCACCTGTCCGTCTTTAAGATATTTAACGGTAATGTATTTTTGATCCGCCAGAAAGCATAGGATATCCGCAATGGGTATTAACAACAGGGAACCGGCCACCTGGGCACTGATGTGAGTACGCAGCGGCACTTCCTGGTTTTGCTGGCCAATATATTCAAGCTGGAGCTTGTTAAGACGGGCACCTTTTTCCAAAGCCTGCTGCAGTTTGTCCTTGCGGATCGGCTTAAGCAGGTAGTCCACAGCCTAGGCTTCAAAAGCCTGCAAAGCATATTCATCATAAGCAATGGTAAAAATAATCGTCGGGGGATTATCCATGGTTATTAAATGCTGCGCTGCTTCCAGCCCGCCCATACCCGGCATACGAATGTCCATCAGCACTACATCCGGCTCGTACTGGTTTACGGTTTCTACCGCCTGCAGGCCGTTTTGTGCCTCTAATAATTCAAATTTTTTATCAATTTCCTGACACAGCATTTTTAAACGTTCTCTGGCCAGTGGTTCATCATCCACAATTAAAACTTTCATGTGACGTCCTTTTTGTCATGTTTAATATAGGGGATGGTCAGTTTGACATAATAAATATCATCTTCTTCATGACAGGCCAGCCGAGCCTGGCCATCATAATGGGTGATCAGGCGCTCGCGGATATTATCCAGAGCCATCTTATTACCCTGGCGATGAACCAGGTTCTGACTATTGCTATTCTGTACCGTCAGTATCAGGTGCCGGTTTCTGAACTGGCCGATTACCTTTATCTCACCGCCGTTTATTTCCGGCTCAATCCCATGAAATATGGCATTTTTCAGTAAAGGCTGTAATAACAGGGCCGGCACCATGGCATCTCCGGGTACACTTTTAACCTGCCAGCTGATATGCAGACGTTCACCCAGACGCTGTTTTTCAATTTCAATATAACGCTGACATAAATCCAGTTCTCTGAACCAGGGGATCATTTCATGGTCTGATTTAAATAACATGCGGAATAATTCGGCCAGGTCTTCAGTAATACGCTCTGCGGTTTCAGGCCGGGTACGGGTCAGGCTGGCAATGGTGTTCATGCTGTTAAACAGAAAATGGGGACGTATCCTGGCCTGCAGCAGCTGCAGTCTGGTGCAGGACTCGGCTTCCATTTTAACCCGCCACTGATCCTGAATATAAAAATAACGCAGAGCCAGAGCACTGATAATGCCGCCTATAAGCAGATTATGTATTAGAAACTCCCAATGGGTCACCGAAACAATCATTTCTTCCACAGAATAGTACTGCAGAACAAAAAAAGTGATTTTACTGATTAAAGTAATGGATAATAACAGCACCAGATAACTGACTAGCGCAGCAAACTGGTTGGAATAGCGTGTTAAAACAGGCCGCAACAGGCATAAGGAAGCACTGCCCACCATACCGTTCCATTGAATAAACAGCGAGATCAGGGCCAGATCATTCCAGCGCTGATGTTCCAGCCGCATGGGTGCCAGGGTAAGAATAAAGGCCAGCAGCTCACCGATAATAACGACGGAAAACACCATTTTCAGGGAACAGAAATTCGGCAGAAACAGTGAAGACTGTTTGCTGTTGTCCTGGTTTAATATTGGGGTATCCGTTTTTTTTCTTTGCATGCGTGCTCTGAATAATTTATTTTTTACTGCTGTTATCTGCCAGTTAAACCCATCTTAGTATATTGCCTGTATAAATTCAGTGTACCAGGCCATAATTTGTCATGCTTCAGCATGTTTTCTACCTAATGGCCTGTAAATACGGATAAAAGGCGGAAAGCTGATTAATTATTCACTTACGTTTATAATAACGCCTCATTCCCAAAACTTTAATGATAAGCAAACGAATTCATATTATGTCTGATACTGCCAATAGCACCACACCGCAGGCTGAAAAACCCTGGAACGGTCGCTTTACTGAACCCACCGATGCCTTTGTTGAAGCCTTTACCGCTTCGGTCACTTTTGATCAACGTATGTACAACCAGGACATTGACGGCTCCATTGCCCATGCAAAGATGCTGGCTCATGTGGGGGTACTCACAGATGAGGAACGCGACCAAATTATTGACGGACTGGAACAGATCCGCACTAAAATTCGCAGTGGTGAATTTAACTGGTCTATTAAGCTTGAAGACGTGCATATGAATATCGAAGCAGCTCTGACTGATCTGATTGGTATTACTGGTAAAAAGCTGCACACCGGCCGTTCCAGAAACGATCAGGTAGCTACCGATATCCGGCTGTACCTGCGCGAAGAAATTGACCATATTGTAGCTGAACTGAAACGTTTACAAACATCACTGATCGACCTGGCTGAACGGGAAGCAGATACCATTATGCCCGGCTTTACTCATTTACAGACAGCTCAGCCTGTTACTTTCGGCCATCATATGCTGGCCTGGTTTGAAAATCTGGAACGGGATCGCAGCCGTTTTATCGACTGCCGTAAGCGGGTAAATATTATGCCCCTGGGTGCTGCGGCTCTGGCCGGTACCACCTATCCTATTGACCGGGAATTTACGGCCCGGGAGCTGGGTTTTGAAGGAATTTGCCAGAACTCTCTGGATGCCGTCAGTGACCGCGACTTTGCCATTGAACTGACCGCCCATGCCGCCCTGTTAATGAGCCATTTATCCCGTTTTTCTGAAGAACTGGTGTTATGGGCATCGGCCCAGTTTAATTTTGTGGAACTGAGTGACAGCTTCTGTACCGGCTCATCCATTATGCCGCAAAAGAAAAACCCGGATGTACCGGAGCTGGTACGGGGCAAAACCGGCCGGGTTAACGGCCACCTGATCAGTCTGCTGACCTTAATGAAAGGCCAGCCGCTGGCCTACAATAAGGACAACCAGGAAGACAAGGAGCCTTTATTCGACACAATTGATACACTTAAGGGCAGTTTAAAGGTTTATGCCGACATGATGCAGCATGTTAGTGTTAATAAGGAGGCCATGCGTGAAGCTGCTATTCGGGGTTTTTCTACCGCAACGGATCTGGCCGATTACCTGGTTCGGGCCGGAGTGCCGTTTAGAGATGCTCATGAAGTGGTAGGTAAGGCAGTACGTCTGGGAGTGGATAGCGGACGTGATCTGGCGGAAATCTCTCTGGAAGAACTGCAGCAGTTTTCGGACCAGATACAGGCCGATGTATTTGAAGTGCTGACACTGGAAGGATCGGTTTCAGCCAGAAACCATCTGGGCGCTACTGCACCGGAACAGGTGCGCGCGGCGGTTAAGCGGGCACGGGAAAGAATTGCTTAATATTGCAACCCCCTCAATCCCCCTTCTAAAGAAGGGGGAAGTTAGAAGTTTAATAAATGAATGGCCGCAAGTTAATCGACAGATTCAGGGCTGATATTATCAGCAGCACGGGTAATAAACAGACGTACATCATCGCCTTTCTGCCACTGGCTGATACCATAGGAAATATCAATTTTATCGGCAGCCACGCTTTGCAGACGCTCTTTCAGTTTATTGACCAGCACTTCAGCGGACTCATAAACGGTTTCAGGCAATAACAGCACAAAATCATAACCATCCAGGTGACCGACAATATCAGCCCAGCGCATCTGGTCTTTTAACAGCAGGCTGATCATCAGACGAACCTGTTCCTGCTGCTCCTGAGAGTTCTCTGAATCGCCATGATAATGAATATTCATCAGGATCAGGGACAATGGATTGTTATAACGGCGACTGCGGGACACTTCCGAGCTGAGGGTCTGAAACATACTGTGATGACTGAGCATGCCTGTTACCGGATCATGAGACATCTTGTGTGACAGGGTGTTTTCCAGCTGCAGAAGCTGCTTTTCAGCCTCAATCAGGGCACTGACATCGTTATAATAACAGACCGTTAACTCCTGCTCTTCTGTTGAGCCTTCGTTTACCGGCTCCTTAATCTTCATTACATCCTGCAACTCAAGCCATTTATCCAGAATACCGGCAAACAGTTGTACACGATGAGCTTCTGTCACAATATCTTTCAGACAGGGTTCTTCCAGTTGCTCCTGTGACAGACCAATTAACTGTTCCCGTTCCAGGCCCAAGTAGTCACAAAAAGACTGGTTGATCCAGTAGATCGACTTGTTTTGATCCAGAATAATTATAAAAGACGGACTGTTTTCAAGTAATTTTAAACACAGGGGTTTATTCATATCAGACATCTCTTTCTCCTGTACAGCTCGGATTCAGGTGAAATTTGTTATCAGGCTATCCTGCCATTTCTATTTATTTTGGGAATTACTGCTATAATTTTAGATTATAAATAGCATCTTTGCCACCTAAATATAATCAGCACCCTTATAAGCCGCTCAATATGCCGCACAGCAGTACATAAGCAAGCCAGAACAGGCAGGATCAGTTTCCACAGGATGGCTTTCATTATGAAAAGTATGATTTTAAAAAGATCCTGCGTAAATTCCTGCACCTGAACAGTATCCGTCTGGATCGGACCAAGGATTCACTGACCACCCGGCAACTGGATTTTTTAGAGCTGCTGCCTTTATTGTTTCATATCAAGCATCCCCTGCTGCCCGGTTTTGTTTCCAGCCAGTGCCCGACCGGTATTCCGCGTTACAATCCCAACAAGGACACCATTCGTCAGGCACGGCGACTGGCCAAATCATTTGAGTATAAATGCCGGGCTTACCGTCAGTATGATATTTACGCCCTGTATTTTATGGGCAGTACCGGCACCATTGCTTATTCAGATAAAAGTGATTTTGATGTCTGGGTCTGTCACCGGGAGAATTTATCCGCTCTGGAACTAAAAGAACTACAGCTTAAAACCGAACGTATTACTCAGTGGTGTAATGAGTTCAGGCTGGAAGTGAACTTTTTTCTGATCAATACCACACAATTCCGACAGGGGAAGATTGATCAATTATCCACTGAAAGCAGCGGTACTACCCAGCATCTGTTATTACTGGAAGAGTTCTACCGAACCTCCATTTTACTGGCCGGGCGCTATCCCGTCTGGTGGCTGGTACCGCCGGAGTACGAACAACAATATGACCAGTACGTTAGCAGTGTCACTCACAAACGTCTGATTAATGAGCAGGACAACCTTAATTTCGGCACCATTAATAACATACCGGCAGAAGAATTTTACGGTGCCACACTGTGGCATATCTATAAAGGCATTGACTCTCCATATAAATCCATTTTAAAGCTGTTGTTAATGGAATGTTATGCCAGAGAGCATCCTCATATTGATCTGCTCAGCATGAGTTTTAAACGGGCTATTTATGATTCGGTTGCTGATAACACCGATCTGAATGTCGACTCTATCGATCCCTATATTATGATGCTTGAAAAAATTACCGAGCATCTGCACCATGAAGACAGTATGAACCTCCTGGAACTGGCGCGCCAGTGCCTGTATCTAAAAGTTAATGAATCTCTGACTCATTTAAAACATTCGTCGGCCCACCAGTGGCGGCAGAACATTATGCTTGAGCTGGTCCGCTCCTAGCGCTGGAAGCATACCCGACTGGTGTCTCTGGATAGTCGCACCCAGTGGAAGATTGATGAAGTTAAAAGTGAACATAAAAATATTATTGATGCCCTGACCTACAGCTACCGGAAACTATCTGACTTTTTCCGTTACCAGAATCAGACCGTCCGCATCAGCAAACGAGATCTGCATATTCTTGGCCGAAAGCTCTATGCAGCTTTTGAGAAAAAAGCCGGAAAAATTGAACTCATTCATCACGACAGTGAAATTAATCTGTTGGAAAGTCATATTTCTCTGCACCCTGTTGTGCAGGATGAAGTGGTACACAGTATCAGCGAAGTAGACGGCTGGGCCATGTATATTGGCGCCTTCAGCCAGGTGGACAACAAAACACCGTCACCGGTTAAAAAATCCACCAGCCTGGTTAAACTGCTGTGCTGGGGGTATTTTAACCGCGTTATTAACAGCCGGACTAATTTTGTACTCAATAAGGACATTGAGATTTTAACCGTGCGGGAAATCAAACAGATCCTGGAGCAGACCTGGCCCGAGGCCTCACCGGGTTATGCCGGCACCGACGAGCTGGTCAAACCAGCACAACTGGATTTAAATGTCCTATTTCTCAATATTGGTCTGGATCCCTTTTTATTTAACCATCCCTCCAGTACCCAGATTGCTTCCAGACAGACCGATGCCCTCAATTTCGGCGCTCTGCATGAAAACCTGTTATTTAGCATTGACCAGGTATTACTGACCAGCTGGCGGGAAATTATGACCCAGCATTTTAAATATGAAAACGGTTTACTGGAATGCATCAGCCAGTATCTGAAATGGAATCATGAAACCGAACCGGCACTTAATAACCACGTTCCAGCCCGGCCTACCCGGGTATGCTGTTTTTCCTCTGTGCGCGGAGAAGCCATTTCCAGGCGCACCAGCCAGTTGTTTAACGAGATCCTGGACAGTTTTCATAGCCGGAAAAATGCCTTTTCCACCCGCTTTTTATTTACCATTGAAGAAAGTTTCTATATTATCTGGCAGGAAAAAACGGTCCCCGCTACCAGAAAATTCCTGATACCAGAGAACTGTTCAGAGAACTTGCCTACCCACTGCCGCACTATCATCGCCTGATTATAGACAGTGAATTTAATCAGCATAAAGTATTAAAACTCATTTATGCTCATAACCGAGAGAATCATGTTCAACTGTTTTACCAGAACCATCGTAAAACCACGGATATTTATATTATTGATGAACGTGGCTGTCTGTATCATCAGTCCACGGCCATGGAAAAAAATAATACCCACCTGAACCACTTTATTCTGTTTCTGGATTCGGTGCTCAGCCGTCTGAGTTTCAGCAGCCAGTTTAATGCCTATATTGATTCTTCAACAGACGATTTATTGCTGGATAGCACCGTGGCACTGGATGATCTTGAATCACTGGATAATATCGCCGAAGAGTTACAGCTGGAAGTATTTGAAATTGAAAAACAGGGCGGCCAGTTTAAACTCAGCGAACAGTTCTCCCGCCTGCAAAGCATGCCGGCTCGTTTTTTCCGTATCCAGGTGATTGCCGATATTAATGATGACGGCAGTCGGCGTTATCTGATTTACGCTAATGAAAAAGAGTTCAGTTCGTTTGAATACGGCAGGGATGTTTATAAAAAAGTGGCAGAAGAAGTGGTACAGGCCAGCCAGGGTAATGAACGCTACCCTATTTATATTACCGACATTGACCTGTCCCAGGAACTGCGAGACTCTGAAAGCAGCCACGGCCTGCAGGTCACCCAGCTGCTCAAGTTTAAACAGGAAATTGAACGCCGACTTAATCAGCCTATAAAGAACCTGTAAGGTTACTGGTAACAAACACCCTCAATAATGGTTTCAATGTCTTTTTTCCAGCGATCAAAAATAACTTTAAGTTCCGGGTGCTCTTTTAGATAAGCAGGGCCTAGGAAGTCGGGGGACATGGCTGTTAGTACAGTTTCCTGTTCTTCAGCAAAAATAGCAATGGCCAAGGGCAGGTAAGGCACCAGCTCAGGGTATTTTTCCGGCAGCTCCTTAATTTCTCCAGGCTTACCAAAAAATACCACCCGGTACTTGTCCGTTTTAAAACCCATACCGGTCAGACCAACATCCACACGCTGGACAAAACTCAGCACATAACCGGCTTTTTTTATTTCTTCCTGCAGGGCGCTCATGCTTTCCGGAAAGGCATCCACGGAACGTCCCATAATGAGTTTCTGGTGTTCTGCATAAGCCACAGCAGAGCATATAAACAGCACTAAAAACAGTGCGGACAGGCTTAATTGCTTGAATCGGTTAGTCATGTTCATGGTATCCATCGGCATCAATCAAATAGTGATTCAGTAAAAGGGAGCGCCTTAAAGCGTACTTTCTTCCAGCATGGCTTCGTATTTCTCAGACATAAATTCACAGCCTTTTCTTAGCTCCGCATTATTAAACAGGGAACACAGGTAATTAGGGTTCACTGTCATCACCAGTACCGTATCGCCCTTTTTCATAATCGTTGCCCGAAACGGCAGAAACATGCCAATTCGTGGATCAATAGATAAAGCCTGGTTAAGAAAATTAAAATTACAGAAATACACCAGGTACTGATTTTTGTTTTCCTGATCCTTTTCTACAAAGCCTCGATTAAGCGTCTGTTCACGAATATAACGGAAATTATAGCCTATAGCCGCGGCCTTGATATTATCTATGGTTTCTTCCAGTGAATAGGATGATTCATAAGTCAGCACCGCAGCACCGGGTGCATGGTCGTGATCATGTCCTGTATCCACATCTTTACTCAGGGAACGTAAATAGGTGACCACATTATCGACATCCTCTTCTGTAAGCCCCATGGAAGTGGCCGCCATCATAGGTGTGGATTCCCGGCCGGTCATAATGCTCCGCTTAATCATCTGATCCGAAGCCGCCGCCAGAAAAGCCGGATTGCCAATGGCCGGTGCAATAATTTCTGCATCCCGAGGCCGTGAGAAAGTGACCCCGGTGCCTTTGCCGCCGATACCTTCTTCCCGGTGACAGTTGATACAGATAGCATTAAAAATCTGTTTGCCTTTTTCCTTATCACCGGCAATATGGGTCTGATCATATACCGGCGTTTTAATTTCCGGTTTCCATCTGCGGATATATTTAATCAGGCTCTGCACCTGTACATCGCTCAATTCACTAAAGGACGGCATAACCCGACCTGGACGCCCCAGGCGAATGGTCTGTTGCAGATATTTATCAGAAGTGGTTTTTAAAAAATCATCCAGGTTCAGCGGCATACCCACGCCACCGGAACCTTCACTGCCGTGACAGACTGAGCATTTTGTCTGGAAAAGTTCGCTGCCCATAGCCAGACTAGCCTGATCACTCTTGTCCGTTGCCGCCAGAACGTTGCCAGCCGTCAGTAACAGAGTGCTGCCCAGCAAAAAACTGAGTCCGCAAAATATCCAGTTAAACTTAATTTTCATAATCACTCTTCCAGTTCAAGTGCCACCGACTCACCTTCCTGTTCTGTCAGACAACGATTCAGAGCATCTATAAAGGCTTCACCACTACGCTCATCAAGCCAGCCTTTTTCAGGATCATAATTAAAGTGAAAACCACCGGATTTAGCGGCCAGCCATAGCTGCATGGCGGCAATCTGGCGGCTGATAATGACCTGTGATTTATTGGGCAATATAATAGTCAGAATACCGGCAGAACTTTCATAATCAATATCCATCTCCAGTTCATCCAGCGCATCCTCAATTGACATAATAAGTTCGTCAATCTGTTGGGTAAATTCTGATTCTGTCATAATGCACCTGTTCCCTGCAAAACCTGTTAAAAACATATAGCTATAATTTTAAGCCATTTGCTGTAATTTTAAGGCCTCATTTTAACGTGCGAGCTAAGTTATGGCTATAGCATTCTCCTTACATCTTGATTTATATCTATTAATATTAGAATTTATTGATATTTGTTTGATTTAGAGCTTATTTATCCGCTTTTTCAGAAACCTCATGCACTAATACAGTGGTATGATTAACCAAACCTAAATAGTCCGCCCTGAACAAATCATAGTGTATTGATTTATAAGGAAATGTTGGTGAGTTTTGGGTGTTAAATTTGCAAGTTTTTGGTAAAATAAGCCTTATTACCTTGCAAATTTCCAGACCAAAATGAAGCCAAAGAAACAGCCAAAAATACCTCAGGAAGACCTGTTCAGGATGCGTCTTGAAAACATG
>JBHNNM010000015.1:0-17165 GCA_048563625.1 Gammaproteobacteria bacterium
GATGAAAAGTCTGATGGAAGATGTTAGGAAATTTATGAATAATGTGTCCCCCTTTCCTGGTTCTGAAATTCAACAGAAAAGGTTATAGGGGTGGACACCTTTTAGGATCAGCTATTTAGATCCCGTATAAAAAAATAAACGAAAAAAACCAAAGCTGCCGCCTCGTCAGGATAGCAAGGGCTATAAGGAGCCTGATTATCCCTATAAATGGGTTCCTAAAAAATATTAGCAGTCAGGCTTAAGCCGTAGATTTTTATACGGAACATGATATACTCATAAGCACCTGAGCATTTAATAAATTCCCGGGGGGATTAACTATGTCTTTAAATGGTGTCTGGTCACTGGAAATAGCAGGAATATATGGATGGGAAAGGGTTTCCACCGTTTTCCTAGAAGACGGCCGTTATCTTGGCGGTGGTGCAACGCATTTTTCCTAGGGAGGTTCTACAATGGATAAGAAAAAAATTAAAATTAGCATTCATATGATCCAGCATGGTTTACAAAAGCGTACGGTTTTTGGTGAAAGAAGGTCTGATCTGTATACAGAAATATCAGGTAAACGAGATGGCAATACCATTCAGGGTAAAGCACGCCTGAAAGATGCCAAATCGGATGCCCCTAAATATACTATTCGTATGGTACGACAAATGGATCTGCTCCCAATAAAAGAATAGATCTTCTTTACTCAACTCAAATTAATGAGTTGAAACTTTGCAACATAATCTATGTCTGGATATTTATAAAATGAAACAATCCTTATCCGTTTTTTTCAACCGAATGCGCGGTTCAGGAAGATGTGCATCCCGCCATTCACTGAGCTGGATTTTCTGGTCTTGGGTAGGCTCTTTTCTGGGCATTCTGCTGCTGGGCAGTGTCAATAAGCGGTTTGATATAACTGCCACGGATAATATTTTTCTGATCGGCTCGTTTGGTGCATCGGCGGTGTTAATTTATGGTACACCTCATGTCCCTTATGCACAGCCCAGAAACCTCATTGGCGGGCATTTTATTTCTGCCTTAACCGGTGTGGCCGTTGTGCAGTTTCTGCCTATTCCGATAGAGTTTCAGGCGGCACTGGCAGTATCCTTGGCCATTGTCTTTATGCACCTGACCCGTACCATCCATCCTCCGGGGGGAGCCAGTTCCCTGATAGCCGTTATAGGCAGTGCCAAAGTACACGCACTGGGCTTTAGCTATGCATTTGCACCGGTACTTTCCGGTGCCTTATTAATGCTTGTGGTAGCCTTAGTGGTCAATAATATTCGTCATGATGAAGAGCGTCATTATCCGCGTTGCTGGTGGTAGATTCAGGTTATCGATATGCGTTTTGGAATTGATCTGGGCGGCACAAAAATAGAAATCATTGCCCTGGATGATACCGGTCAAGAGCAGTATCGGCAGCGGGTCAATACGCCGCAGGGTAATTATAAACAAACCCTGCAGGCTATAGTGGATCTCATTTCTTCAGCCCGTCAGGCTGTAGCACCTGCAGAATATACGGTGGGTATCGGTATTCCGGGTGCTATGTCTCTTAAAACTGGGCGGGTCAAAAATGCCAATTCCGTCTGGCTGATAGGTGAACCGCTTAAAGATGATCTGCAGCAACGCCTTGGTCAGGAAGTTCGTATAAATAATGATGCCAACTGTCTGACTGTATCGGAAGCCACAGACGGTGCTGCGGCCGGTGCGCCGGTGGTCTTCGGGGTTATTATTGGCACCGGTACTGGAGGCGGCATAGCCATTAATCAACAGGTGATCACCGGGGTTAATGCCATTGCCGGTGAATGGGGTCATAATCCCATGCCCTGGAAAGATGATACCGAAGCCCCGGTGCTATGTTATTGTGGTAAACAGGACTGTATTGAAACGTTTTTAAGCGGTCCGGGTATGTTAAAGCGTTTTATTGCCAGAGGCGGCCAGGCCGATTCTCACGCCGCTATTGTAGAGCAGGCCGAGACAGGCAGTGAGCTTGCCGAAGCCTTTATGCAGGATTATGAACTCTGGCTGGCCAACGGTCTGGCCGGTGTTATCAATATTCTGGATCCGGATGTTATTGTACTGGGTGGCGGCTTATCCAATATCGAACGTTTATATCAGAATGTTCCTCCCCTGTGGCAGTACAGCGTTTTTTCCGATCAGGTCAGTACCCGTCTGGTTAAAGCACGGTACGGTGATTCCAGTGGTGTCCGCGGTGCAGCCTGGTTATGGCCTTTATTATAATGACCGATAAAATCCCTTCAGAAAAACAGTTAATCGATGAAATTGCACGCTTCCGGGAACAGCAGCAGAGCCTGATCCTGGCTACCACTAATGCCCAGGGCAAACCATTGAGCAGTACTGCACCTTTTATAGAATCTGATGACGGAGATTTTGTATTATTACTCAGTGATATGGCTGAACACAGCCAGAACCTGAGCTATCATAAACAAAGCGGGACAGTGGCAGCCGTTATGCTGCTTGAAGATGAAGCGCAATGCCGTAATATTTTTGCCCGTAAGCGTTTAAGTTATGAATGCCGGGTGCAGATCATGGATCGTGAACAGCAACAATGGCAGCTCATGATTGAGCAGCTGTGGCAGAAATTTGGTAAAACCATAGAACTACTCAGTAGCCTGGGGGACTTCAGACTGTATGTACTGAGCCCCCAAAACGGCAACTATGTAAAAGGTTTTGGGCAGGCTTATCCATTGAGCACGGATGGTCGGCCGATACTTGAAAACGAATAATCATTATCCGCATTAACGGTTTGCCTTAAATAACCGCTGACTATTAAAGCTACTTACCCCTGCCAGAGCAGACCGCTGGCCACTTCATCCCGTTTGTCTTTGCCGGCTAATATTTCAATCAGTTTCAGTGCAAAATCCATGGCGGTGCCGGGGCCCCGTGAGGTGACCACCTTGCCGTCATGCACCACAGAGTCACTGCTGACCTGGGTATCGGCTAGGTTCATTTTATCTATAAAGCCGGGATAGCTGGTGGCGGATTTACCGTCCAGCAGACTGGCATGAGCCAGAACTTTCGGAGCGGCGCAGATGGCTGCGGTGTATTTATCCTGTTCGGCCATGCTTTTAAGTAACTGGTGAATACGAGGATCATTATCCAGATGATCGGCACCGGGCAGACCGCCGGGCAGAACAATCATATCAAAGGATTCCCGCATGGCATTATCCAGGGTAGTATCGGGGATCAGCACAACACCGCGGCTGGCTGTGACGGGGCTGACTTCGCTGCCTTTATCCAGACTGGCCGTGGTTACCTGGATCCCGGCACGGCGTAATAAATCAATAATAGTTACTGCTTCGAGCTCTTCACAACACTCGGCAAGAGGTACCAGAACATTGGCCATAATAAACTCATTCTGTTTTTACTTCCCCTTCTTTAGAAGGGGGACTCAAAGAATAAAGTAATTTCCAGATGGAAACTAATTAGTGATCAGCGTAGTTTCGGTTTCATTACGGGTATTATGTGTCAGCGTTGATGCTTTTTCAATAATTCTTTTTCTCTGGCAGCGGCAATAATACGCTGCTGTTTAATGAGTCTGGAAGCCGGTATTAATTTAATACCGGCTTTTTCAAGTTCGGGGATACGCTGCTCCAGTACCGCCAGGGTTTCCGGGTAGGGGTGGCCGATGGCTATGGCAGCACCTTTCTGACGGGCTACCTGAAGCAGGTGATCAAACTGAAATTCAATGGCCGGCCGGGTACGTACATGGTCCAGGAATACATTGCGATGAGAACTGCTGACTTTAAACTGATTGGCAGTACGTTCGGCTACTGTATCGGATGAGGTGCGGCTGTCAATAAAAAATAGGTTAGTACGGGCCAGTTCTTCCATTAGCCAGGTCATCTGGGTACTGCGGCTGGTGATCAGGCTGCCCATATGATTATTGACACCTTTAACATGGGGCAGGGAAAGAATACTTTTTAACAGGGATATTTTAAACTCTTCCCGGTTCATGTCTTCGGTCAGACCTCCGGGTCCTAGGTACTGGGGTTCCATGGCCTGCATAGGCAGATGCAGCATGATTTCTCGGCCTTTTTTATGTGCCCGGTCAGCAAGGGCTTTAACATGCGGAGTATGGGATAAAAAGGGATAGGTAACATTACCGGGCAGGTCAACAGCCCGGTTGTCTTCGGTATATTTGTAACCCAGATCATCAATAATAATAGCGACGTAGCTGGAGCCGGCCGGAATTTCAGCTGTGACTGGCTGAGCACTGGCCGCAAAACTAATGAGCATCAGCAGAGCAGAAGCTAACAGGCGTTTATGGCGGATAATACTGGTGTGTGCTGCTGTTATTTTTTTTTATCATTTTTTATCCGTTTTTTCTTTTTTCATAATATTGATGCCTTTAAGCAGGTTTAAGGCTTCATGCAGAGCATAGTCGGTCTTTTCCGGCTTTTCCTGTTCTTTATTATCTTTGTCTTTTTTATTGTTAGTACTGCTGGTTTTTTTGTCCTTTGCTTTTTTATCGGTCTGTTTCAGATGGCCTTTAAGATCAGCTTCCTTGATAGGGCCAAAGTGCATATTCTTTTTGGCCTCGAGACTGACATTAGCCAGGGTAATATCCGGTACAATGCCTTCGGCCTGGATGGAACGGCCTGAAGGCGTATAGTAGCGTGCAGTTGTCAGTTTAATGGCTGTTTTTGTGGTCAGCGGTTTAATGGTCTGTACTGAGCCCTTGCCGAAAGTGGTAGAGCCCATAATAATGGCACGACGATGATCCTGCAGGGCGCCGGCCACAATTTCAGAAGCAGAGGCAGAACCGCCATTAACCAGTACCACCATAGGGGCGCCTTTAAGGCCATCACCATGGATAGCGGAAAAGCGTAGTTCAGAATCCTTGATGCGTCCCTGGGTATAAACAATCAGCCCTTCATCGAGGAAAACATCAGCCACATCCACTGAGCCGTTAAGTACCCCGCCAGGATTATTGCGTAAATCAAGCACCAGTCCCTTCAGGGGCTGCTTATGATTCTCCTTAACCAGTTTTTTCAGGGCTTTTTTCAGCTGTTTAGCCGTGCGGGACTGGAAACTGGAAATGCGGATATAACCATAACCATCTTCAAGTAAGCGGGACTTAACGCTCTTAACTTTAATGACTGCCCGTGTAATGGTAATTTTAAGGGGTTTGTCATTGCCTTTACGCAGGATGGTCAGCTCGATTTTGGTGCCGGGTTTGCCGCGCATCAGTTTAACGGCTTCATCCAGTTCCATGTCCTTGACGGCTTTGCCGTCAATGCGAAAGATTAAGTCTCCTGGCTGAATGCCGGCCTTTTGTGCCGGGGTATCATCAATTGGGGAAATAACCTTAATCAGTCCGTCTTCCATGCCCACTTCAATACCCAGCCCGCCAAATTCACCGGAGGTACCTTCTTTTAAATGCTGGAAAGACTGTTCATCCAGGTAACTGGAATGGGGATCCAGTCCGGAGAGCATGCCTTTAATGGCATTTTTTAAAATGGTTTTATCGTCAATTTTTTCCACATAGTCATTTTTAATGCTGGCAAAGGCATCGGTAAACTCTTTGAGAATATCTAGCGGCAGGGGTTCCGGGGCATTTTTGGTGTCTTTAGCATATACCTGAGCACTGATAAACGTACTGCTGATAAACAGGCTGATTATAAAAACAAGCGATACATACTTTGGCTTTAACATCCATGGCTCCGGGTAATAGGGAAAAAATTGTCTGGATAACGTTTATCAGATTATTATTTGTTATAAAAGTTCAAATAAGGAGTATTTTTCAGTTAATCAGGCTATATTTTTGCCGATAGGGCTAGTAATTACAATAGTTTAACTGATCTTTTTAAACAAAGTGTTAACCTAAATAAATCAGTTGAATCGTAGCGAGAATGATCAGAGTGCTGAAAATACAAGGCTTTACAGGTTATTTTGGCTTTATTCGTAGCCATCCTACGGGTGAAGTCAAAATGTTCTGGAAAGCCTTGTAGGTTCGGTGCTATGGACATTCGCAGTAGATCCAACTGATTTATTTAGGTTAACTTCTTCTTTTTTTACACCAGTGGGAGGGATTATCAGGCTTGCCATTATGGCGTATCTCAAAATACAGGCCGGCCTGTTTTAAACCACCGCTACTACCAACTCTAGCAATAATCTCATTATTCTCAACCCAGTCGCCCACTTCCTTAAGCAGAGCCTGGTTATGGGCGTACAGACTCATATAACCGTCACCGTGATCAATAATAACAATCAGGCCATAACCCCGCAGCCAGTCAGAATAGGCAATCCGGCCATGAGAAATGGCATGTACCGGTGTCCCTTCTCTGGCACGGATAATATTGCCCTGCCATTTAACTTCGCCCACACTGCGCCAGTGATTATAAAGTTTTTTTACCTGGCCTTTAGCCGGCCAGTATAGCCTGCCCCGTTGTTTGCCAAAGGGTTTTTCAGTAGGCAGGGCCGGAATGTCATCCAGGGCTTTTTTCAGTTTTTTGATTAAGCGGGTAAGGTTTTTTTTGTCACGCAGCAGATTTTTTAACTGTTTGTCTTTAGAGGCAATGTCCTGATCCAGTTTACTCACCAGTTCATTACGTTGTGCCTGTTTCTGTTCCAGCTTACGTTTCTCATTTTCCAGTTGAATTTGCTGCTCTCGCAGGTTCTGCCGGGTCAGACTGATGGCCTGTTTATCGGCGCTGATGCTGCTGAGCAGCTGGTTGACTTCATCTATCTGCCTGCTGCGGGCACGATTAAAATAATCGTAATAAGTCATAATCCGGCTGATGGTGGCCGGGTTCTGCTGGTTAAGCAGTAATTTAAGGTATTCCTGACGGCCAATATTATAACTGGCCTGTAACTGACCGGACAGCATTTCCTGCTGAATCCTTAATTCCTGGTTGTGTTTTTTCAGGCGCTGGTTTAGCTGCTCCAGGCTGCTGTTAAGCTGCTGGATTTTCTGTCCGGTGTTAAACAGTTTCCGGGCAGTATCGGCAATGCGTTGTTCTGCCTGCTGAATTTCCTGTTCCAGGCGGGACTTATGGTGCTGCTGCTGTTTTAAGCTGGATTTCAGGTCTTTAATTTGCTGGCGCAGCTGTTTGAACTGCTGTTGTTTTAGCTGGCCTTTTGAGCTTGAGCTGTTGCTGCTGAATACGCAGGATGGGAATAACAGGGAAAGGAGCATAATCAGCAGCGCAAGGCGACTGATTATGAGGTGTATAGCAGGAATCGAATTATTCGACAGGTGTTTCAATATCTTCCTGCAGAGTCAGCAGTGGCCGGCCATTCATTTCCGACGGGATATCTAGGCCCATCAGGTACAGCATAGTCGGGGCAATATCGGATAAGGCTCCGGTTTCTGCCATAACCGCATCGCGATGACCCACATAAACAAAGGGGACAGGATTACAGGTATGAGCAGTATGAGCCTGGCCGGTATCTTCATTGAGCATCAGTTCGGCATTACCGTGATCCGCAGTAAGTAATAACTCACCGCCAGCCTCATCAGTGGCCTTACAGATGGCAGCAATAAATTTATCCAGTGCTTCAATGGCGAGGATAGTGGCTTCTTCATTACCGGTGTGACCCACCATATCGGGATTGGCAAAGTTACAGATAATGGCATCGTACTCATCGGATTTGATGGCTTCTACCAGCTTTTCGGTCAGCAGAGGTGCATTCATCTCAGGCTGCAGATCATAGGTGGCCACGTCTGGTGAATCAATCAGAATACGATCTTCATAGGGGAAGGGTTCTTCCTCGCCACCGTTAAAGAAAAAGGTGACATGGGCGTATTTTTCAGTTTCTGCAATACGCAGCTGATGTAAACCCAGTTTGGAAATATATTCACCAAAGACATTGTTCAGGCGTTCGGGCGGAAAGGCAACCGGAATATCAAACTTGGAAGAATACTCAGTCAGGCTGACAAACTGCCCCAGTTTAAAACGGCGATCCCGTTTAAAGGCTTCAAAATCATCTTCAATAAAAGGCCGGGTGATCTGGCGGGCACGGTCAGAACGATAGTTCATAAAGATCATAATATCGCCGTCTTCAATCCGCACCGGCTTAGTCCCTTTGGGGATAACAGCCGTAGCCTGGACAAACTCATCAGATTCACCGCGCTGATAGGCCTCGTCCAGACCTTCCATTGCCGATTCGGCACTGAATTCACCTTTACCATCGGCAATTACATCATAGGCGGATTTGATCCGTTCCCAGCGATGATCTCGGTCCATGGCATAATAGCGGCCTATAATTGAGGCAAAGCGTCCATGACCCAGTTCATCAAAGACTGTTTGCATGGATGTGATGGATTCTTTCGCACTGCGTGGAGCTGTATCACGGCCATCCAGAAAAGCGTGCAGGTATAACTTACTGACACCGCGCTCTGCAGCCAGTTTGGCCATGGCATGAATATGACATTCGTGACTGTGTACGCCGCCTGGAGACAGCAGTCCCATAATATGGACGGCTTTATCATTTTCCAGCGCCTGATCCACAGCCTCGGTCAGGGTGCAGTTGGTAAAGAAAGAACCGGTACGTACGGCCCGGCTGACCCGGGTGTACTCCTGGTAAACGACGCGTCCGGAACCGATATTAAGATGGCCAACCTCAGAATTACCCATCTGACCGGCAGGCAGCCCGACTTCAGCACCAGAGGCCTTAATCAGGGTATGCGGCCTTTCCTTCCATAATTTGTCCCATACCGGTGTTTTGGCTTCAATAATTGCATTATGGCTTGGATTATCGGAATAACCCCAGCCATCAAGAATAACCAGTGTTAAAGGTTTTGGGGGTGTTGATGATTTTGACATAATTTGTTCTGGATTAATCCGGTTTGGACGTTTGCAGGCAACCTGACGGCTTTTTCAAGCTTGCAAATGACGCGTAAAAATTAGCTCGATATGAGGTTCTGCTCAAGACTCATGTTTACGAGTCAATATGGGGTTAAAGCCCTGTTTTATCAAGCCTGATACTGAAAAACCACTATTATACCAAAAGATTTGTGACAAACACTTTATCCAGTCATTTTTTTATTCAAAACAGGGTAAAGCAGTGATACAAATGGCCTTAATAAGCTAAATTGTGTTTTTTTAGAGCAGAAAAAGTAAAATACGGTCAAAATCTTCAAAAAAAACAAATTAAATGATTTTTTTGAAAAAAACATACTCATTACCCCAAATATTATTGTATACTGTTATTGTTATATTAGCGAATAATCTAGGCTGGATATACTAAGTATTAAGAAAGAGTGTAAAGATGGATATGCGTATAAACTTGGATAAATAAATATAAGTGATAAATAGGTGATAAATAATGGGTGACCAATTTAACCAGAGCGAGACGGACTGTTATGATATGAATATGGATTTAATGTCACGTGATGAAGATATTGATCGTGCTTCACGGTCGTTAAAAGCGATGTCTCATCCCCTGCGATTAAAAATCTTATGTACCTTGGGCGATGCAGAAATCAGTGTTCAGGATATTGTTGAAAAGATAGGCACTTCACAAAGTAATATCTCACAGCATTTGGCCATTCTCCGGGACAAGGGCATTCTTGCTTCCCGTAAAGATGCAAATCGAGTGTATTATCGAGTGGGCGATGCCAGAACCTTGCGTTTAATCGGCATGATGAGAGATGTATTCTGTACTTTGGGCAGTTAGCTGCTGTTGTAAGCTCCTGTAATAAAGTACACATCAGTAATTAAATCTGCAGCAGTATTCAGTCTGCTGCTGAAAGGCTTAATTATGACTAAAAAAACAATCAGAGGTAATTTCTGTTTGGTTTTTTTTGCTTTTGCCGGCACAATATATGCCTTCTGGCACATACAGCATTAATTTTTGAGGTTATGGTTTTAAATACATGGAACATTTGAACGAATTTGTCACAACGAATTGGGTGATGATCCTGATGTGGTTCTTCCTGCTGGGAATGATCATCAATTCATTTATCAAATCTTCTTACGATATCAGAGCTTTGCAGGCGGTACAGCTATTAAGCCATGAACCCGGCACCGTCATTGTGGATGTTTGTGAAGACAAGGAATACCAGTCCGGCCATATACCTGATTCCATTCATATTCCGCTCAGTGCCCTGAAAGGCCGGGTGGACGAATTAAACAAGTACAAAGATAAACATATTATTCTTAGCTGCCGTTCTGGGAGCCGTTCGGGTCGTGCCTGCAGCATTCTGAAAAAACACGGTTTTGAAAACGTCCATAACCTGAGTGGCGGTGTAATGGCCTGGGAAAAAGAAAATTTACCAATGAAAAAAGCTTAAAAAAGGGTTAATGAGTAACATTAATTCAGATTTTTCACACGCTTGAGAAAAGGTTAAGCCATGTCCAAACAACAAGCAGAAATTACTATTTATCTGACTCAATACTGTTCTTATTGTGTTCGGGCCAGAGGCCTGCTCAATGCCAAGGAAGTCAGCTATAACGAAATTGATGTCGGTGCGCAGCCTGAATTACGTGAAGAAATGATCCAGAAAAGCAACGGAGTCACATCCGTACCGCAGATTTTTATCGGCGGTACCCATGTCGGCGGTTGTGATGACATGTTTGCTCTGGAGTCTGCCGGCAAACTGGATGCGCTGCTTTTTCCGGAATAGTCATATAAAACTTTAAAACTGGATAAACGTTCCCATTTATAAGTAATAAACATTATTTTTAAATACTATATATAAATGGAGAAAAGCGCATGACAGATAGCGTACATATCGTTTGTCCTCGTTGTGATGCGGTCAACCGTATTCCTGTTGCCAAACTGGCGGCCGGGGCAAAATGCGGCAAGTGTCATCAGATATTATTACCCGGTAAACCGGTAGAACTGAACGCAGCCCGCTTTAACAAACATATTCAGAAAAATGATTTACCGGTACTGGTGGATTTCTGGGCACCCTGGTGCGGCCCCTGTAAAATGATGGCACCGGTGTTTGAACAGACCGCCAGCTATTTTAAACATAAACTGGAACTGGTTAAGGTCAATACAGAGCAGGAACAGGCTCTGGCGGCTCAATACGGTATTCGGAGCATTCCAACTATTGCCCTGTTTCATCATGGTCGGGAAATTGCCCGCCAAGCGGGAGCACTGGATCAAAACAGCTTGATCCAGTGGGTGCAGAGTCACTTATAAACAGTCACTTAAAATTAAACCCAATGGCCGTCAAAATCATTAACACTTAACACTTAACACTTATATTAGGGAAGTCACAATTAATGGCAAACGAACAAGTAAATTTAAATGGTGAAGATCAGGCTCAACAGCAGTTTGTAATTCAGAAAATCTTCTGTAAAGATATTTCTTTTGAAACACCGAACTCACCGAAGATATTTACCGAAAAGTGGGAACCGGAACTAAAAGTCGATTTACATACTGCCGTCAATCCACTGGCCGATAATGTCTTTGAAGTGGTTTTAACCGTCACTGCGACCGTTAAAACCGAAGACAAAACTGCGTTTCTGGCAGAAGTACAACAGGCCGGTATTTTTAATGTCTCCGGTTTTGAAAAAGAGCAGATGGATCATATGCTGGGCAGTTATTGTCCGAACCTGCTGTTCCCCTATGTTCGTGAAGTAATTTCCGAGCTGGTTAATAAAGGCGGCTTCCCGCAGCTTATTCTGCAGCCGGTTAATTTTGATGCGGTCTATGCCCAGCATTTGCAGCAGCGTCAGGCACAGGAAAATTCTGATGAGACTGGTTCTGATGCCGTTCATTAATTCAGTGATGGCATAGAGACAATAGCGTGACCACAAACAATACCATCAGTATTATTGGTGCCGGTTCATGGGGAACCGCACTGGCGATCCTGCTGGCAAAAAACGGTCATAAAGTTCTGCTCTGGGGCAGAAATAAACAGAAAATGCTGGCCATGCAGGAGGCGGGTGAAAACCCGTTTTTTCTGCCTGGTATTGCTTTTCCTTCAGGCCTGCAGGTGACCAGCGATCTACAGCAGGCCGTCACTCAGAGCCATGATCTGCTGCTGGTCATTCCCAGCCATGCCTTTCGTGATACCCTGAACAAAATTCAGACCATTAAACCTGATATTCAGAATATCTCCTGGGCCACCAAGGGGCTGGAAGCAGAAAGCAGCCAGTTACTGCATCAGGTGGTCCCAGAAGTGCTGGGTAATATACCCAATCAGGCCGTTATCTCAGGGCCGACTTTTGCAAAAGAGGTGGCCATAGGCCTGCCGACTGCCGTTAGCATAGCGGCCAATAATCCCGACTATTCACAACACCTTGCCTCCTTGCTCTGCAATGAAACCTTTCGACCGTATTTAAGTGATGATATAACCGGACTGGAAGTAGGAGGTGCGGTCAAAAACGTTATGGCTATTGCGGCCGGTATTGCTGATGGTCTGGGTTTTGGAGCCAACACACGATCTGCTCTAATCACCCGGACATTAAATGAAATAGGCCGTCTGTCAGACAGACTGGGCGGCCAGCAAAAAACCCTGATGGGGCTTTCCGGTCTGGGGGATTTACTACTTACCTGTACCGATGATCAGTCCAGAAACCGGCGCATGGGGCTGGCTATTGGTAAAGGTCAGAGCATAGAGCAGGCCCAGGAAAAAATACAGCAGGTGGTTGAAGGCGTACAGACTGCCAGACTGGTTTATGCCCTGGCTAATCAGCTTGAAGTGGAAATGCCGATTGTCGAACAGGTTTACAAGGTACTTTATGAGAACCTGCCGCCCAGAGAGGCCGTGCATAATTTATTGAGCAGAGATTACAAAGCTGAATAGGCCGGTCCCTATGAACCACAATCCCATAGGTATTTTTGATTCCGGCCTGGGCGGGCTGTCCGTCTTACAGCAGGTCTGCAAACTACTCCCCGATGAAACCATTCTCTATGTGGCTGACAGTGCCCATGCCCCCTATGGCTGTAAAGACGAACTCTTTGTTGAGCAGCGCTCCCGGATCATTACCGAAAAACTGCTTGAACAGGGAGCCGGGGTTATCGTTATTGCCTGTAATACCGCCACCGCATCCATTATTGATCAGTTCCGTCAGGATTATGGTATCCCCTTTGTTGGTGTGGAGCCGGGTATAAAACCGGCAGTCCAGCTTACCCAAAATGCCAGAGTAGGGGTGCTGGCCACTACCGCCACGATTGCCAGTGAACGTTATCAGCAGCTTATACAACGTTATGCTCAGTCCATTAAGCTTTACAGTCAGGCCTGTCCGGGACTGGCGGATAAAGTGGAACAGGGTGCGGTAGCCGCAGCGGATACCCGAGCTTTACTGAACAAATATCTGCAGCCTCTACTGCAGCAGGATATTGATACCCTGGTGCTGGGCTGTACCCATTACTCTTTTTTAAGTGATACTATCAGAGAAATGGTGAATGCCGATATCACTCTGGTGGATACCAGCCGTGCGGTAGCGGATCAGCTCAGCAGAATTATCGGCCAGGACGAAAATAAAACAATAAGCAGCTCACGGGCAGTCCATTACTTTACCACGGGTTCAGTATCGGCTACCCGGCAGGCCATCAAAACTCTGCTGGCGCTTGATGCCCATGTTGAGCCTTTTTAAGCCCATAAGCAGGAAATAACTGATGTTCCATATTGCCTTATTTGAACCCAGAATTGCTCCCAATACCAGCAATATCATCCGTTTAAGTGCCAATAACGGCTGTGCATTACATCTGATTGAACCGCTGGGCTTTGATTTTGAGGAAAAGAAACTGCGTCGTGCCGGTCTGGATTATCATGACCTGGCCCATGTTACCCGCTATCCGGATTATAAACACTTTGCCGAGGCCATGCAGGGACGACGAATTTTTGCCTGTACCACTAAAGGCACCCGAGATTATGCCCAGATCAGCTATCAGGAAGATGATGTACTATTATTTGGTTCTGAAACCCACGGCCTGTCCGATCCGGTTATGCAGAGCATTGACCCGGAAAACCGCATTCGTATCCCCATGAAGTCGGATAACAGAAGCCTGAATCTGTCTAACGCTGTAGCTATTATCAGTTATGAAGCATGGCGCCAGACGGGATTTAAAGGCGGAGAATAACAGCCTGAGCAAACCTCAGCTCTGTTTTGAAGTCGCCACAGTCTCATAAACGGCCGCACTGATCACCAGCAAACCTCCGGCCACAGTTTTCCTGTCGGGCATTTCTGCCAGAAATACCGCCGCAAATGCTGTACCGTAAACCACCTGCATACAGCCAATTAGGCTGGCCGTTTTAGCTTTCAGATGCAGTAAACTACTGGCAAACAGGGTATGCGGTAAAGCGGTAAAAAATATTCCCAGAACGATTAACTGCAGCCACCGCCATTGTGTAACCTGAGGGATCACCTCTGCAGCAAAAGGCAGCAGCAGAACCATAACCACCAGGTTCTGATAAAACAGGGCATGCCGGGCAGATGTGGCCTTAAAATAACGACCCTGTAAAATATTGCGCAGGGCAAATAATAACGCCGAAAGTACGCCCCAGAATACGCTCTGTGTCGTTTGATTGCTAATACTGAACTCGGGAACTAACTGGCTAATACCAAACAGCAGAATCAGAGCAGAAATAATGTCCCTGATATGGGGTTTTTCACCATGAAAAAAAGGTTCCAGAAATACGGTGATCACCGGAAAGGTGTACAGGGAAATCATACCCACTGCAATGGATGATATCTGCATGGCATGGAAATATGTAACCCAGTGAGTACATAGAAAAAAGCCCAGCACCAGTACAATAAAATAATCCCGCAGACGTTTCAGATACAGGTTTTCCCGTCGCCAGAAAATATACAGGGCAATGGCAAGTGCCGCAAAGATACTGCGCAGCAGGGTAATTTCAACCGCACTAAGGCTGATCAGTTTGGCAAATAAAGCGGTCAGACCGAAAATTAATACCGCAGCATGAACTGAAAGCAGACCTTCTTTATGATTCTGTGTCCGCTCTGACATTATAAATCTACAGCCGGATCCAGCAGTTCAATCCAGTGCCTGACCAGTATCTGAGACTTTGTGTTCAGGTGTAACTGACAACCTACATTGGCCGTTACAATAATATCAGGCTGTTCAGTATTAAGTGCCTGCAGTTTATTGTTGAGTAACTGCTGACTGAGTTCCGGCTGCAGAATTGAATAGGTGCCGGCTGAACCGCAGCATAAATGGCTGTCCGGTACCTCGGTCAGTTTAAAGCCAAGCTGCTGCAAAATGCCTTCGACCTGACCATTAAGCTGCTGCCCATGCTGCAGGGTACAGGGGGAATGAAAGGCTACCCGGCTGCCGGCTTTAATATTCAGTGCAGAGAGGTCTTCTGCTGCCAGTACTTCAGATATATCGCGGCACAGCCCTGATACAGTCTGGGCTTTTTTTGCATATTGCGGATCATCCGCCAGCAGATGATGGCTGTAATCCTTAACCTGAACCCCGCAGCCGCTGGCGGTAATAATAATGGCTTCGGCACCGTTTTCAATATGTGGCCACCAGGCATCAATATTGGTTTTAATAAACTCTCTGGCTTCCGCACCGGCGGCCAGATGCTGGCTGACGGCTCCGCAGCAGCCCTGACCGGCAGGGCTAATCAGACTGATCCCCAGTTGATCCAGTACCCGGCTGACGGCTTCATTGGTATTGGGTGTAGTAACGGACTGAGCACAGCCTTCCAGGATCAGCATCTTGCGTGTATGTTGCTTAACAGCGAGCTGAGTCGGTGTCTGTTTAAGCGGCAGCTTGTTTTTTTAAAGCCTCAGGCAGCAGCGGTTTTACGAGCTGTGCCATATTAAGTAAAACAGAAAAACGTCCGGGGTAAGGCAATAGTTTACGCAATACCAGCCGCTGTAATTTCTGCCCAGCAGGGCGGTCAACCCGCTGTTCCACCAGATCACGGCCAATATCCACCAGCCGGCCGTACTGTACGCCGGAGGGACAGGTGGTTTCACAGGCACGACAGGTCAGGCAGCGATCCAGATGCTGCTGAGTGACACGGGTAACCGGCTGGCCTTCCAGAAGCTGTTTAATCAGATAAATCCGCCCGCGCGGGCCGTCCAGTTCATCTCCCAGCAACTGATAAGTAGGGCAGGTGGCGGTACAGAAGCCACAGTGAACACAGGCACGCAGAATATTTTCTGCCTCACGTCCAGCCTTAGTGGCAAGAAATTGTTCAGTAATGGATGTCTGCATTACAGCTCCCGGTACATACGGCCAGGGTTAAAAATGCCCTGTGGATCAAAAGCCTGTTTTAAACGACGATGTATCGCCAGCAGAGATTCAGGCAGGGGGTGAAAAACTCCGGTATCTGTAGCCCCTTTAAACAGTGTCACATGACCGCCTATATCAGCAATGGTTTTATATAAAGACTCATAACTATTGTCTTTATTCTGTTTGTCAGCAATATACCAGCGCTGAGCACCACCCCAGTCAATCAGCTGTTTACCCGGAAGTTCGATAGCGGGGCTGTCTGCAGGCACCGCCAGCCGCCACAGTGGTTTATCGTTCTTAAAAAAGCCGTGCTGTAATTCCCGAATACTCTGCCAGAAGCTCTGGCTGTCATCCTGGCTGTCTCCGCCAATGCGCCGGGCACCGGAAGTCACGGCAGAGGGGGCACCGGATAAACGAATATATAATAGTGCTCCGTCATAACAGGCTGCAGACAGCGGCAGTGGTGAGCCGGCCCACTGGTTCATCCGGCTAATGGCCTCCTGTACGGAACATTCCAGCACCTCAGCACCTGGGTCTGTTCAGCTTCCGGCAGGGGTAGAACTTTTAAACTGATATCCAGAAGCACCCCCAGTGTACCCAGAGCACCGACCATTAAACGGGAGACATCATAACCGGCCACATTTTTCATGACTTCACCGCCAAAGTGCAGAATCTCAGCTTCACCATTAATAATGCGTGAGCCGAGTACAAAATCACGAGCTGACGCCGTATAAGGGCGTCGGGGCCGGAAAAACCGCTGGCAATGGTTCCGCCTAGGGTAGCCTGTTGATCGCCCAAGGCCTGTTGAGAGCCACTGGAAAAAACCGGTGGTTCAAAGGCGAGCATTTGGTGCTGTTCCGCAAGAACCGCCTGTAGTTCATGCAAGGGGGTTCCGCTGCGAGCCGTGATCACCAGTTCCTTAGGCTCATAATTAATAATGCCCTGATGTTCACCGGTACTTAAAACACGGCTGTTTTCAGTCGCAGCAGGGGTATTACCATAAAAGGCTTTACTGCCGCTGCCTTCAATAAGCAGAGTCTGTTGTTGTG
>JBHNNM010000016.1:0-16942 GCA_048563625.1 Gammaproteobacteria bacterium
CTAGTTATCCCGCTGGTGGTGACGGTAGCACTGGCCATTAGTCTGGCAGAAGCCTACTGGATGTTGCCGGCGCATATTATTGCCACTCACGGCATCAGCCGTGGACAGCAGCGGGGACACTGGCGGGCACGTTTTACCCATGCCCTGCAGTTATTCTATACCCGAATGCTGATCCGTTCGCTTAGATACCCCAAAACCATGTTGCTGCTCCTGTTGCTGCTGTTTGCCAGTGCTTTATATGCCCTGCAGAGCGGGCGCATTAAAATTGATTTTTTTGCCGGTGAGCCTTTCCCGGTTTTTTATGCCAATCTGCAGATGCCTGAAGGCAGGCCTCTTGATATTACCATAGCAAAACTGCAGGAACTCGAAGGCCATATAAAAACGGCGTTTAAACGGGATGACTACCGGGAAATGGCGGCATTTGCCGGCATTTACTTTACCCAGACGGAGGCAGTTTTTGGAGAACATTACGGTCAGATTATGATTTCCCTGCCCGATCATCTGAATATACCTCAGAAAAAAATGCATCAGATAGTGCGTGATCAGTTCAGGAAAATGGTCGGAGTCAAAGAGATGTCCATTCTGCAGCTTGAAGACGGTCCGCCGGTATCCCGGGCCATCAGTATTAAAGTACAGGGGGCTGAATTTGCCGCTATTTCAGCGGCAGTGGAGGATTTAAAGCGCATGCTGCAGGTGATTCCTGAAATAGAAAACCTGACACTGGTTGAAAGCTCCGGAGCCATGGAACTGGCTCTGCGGCTAAATCAGGATGCCATACACCGTGCCGGGATTGCGCCGGCCAGTCTGATCCGGGCTGTGCGTATTTTAACGGAAGGTGAGCGGGTCAGTCGTTTTCAGTATCGGGGTGAAGAAGTCTATGTGCGGGTAAAAACTACCGCAGAATCTGATCTGAAACCGGTTAATAGCATTGAGAACTGGCTGCAGACCCCCATTGCCTGGTTTGACCCGCTCAGCAAACAGGTACTGACCACGCCGTTGGAAGAGCTGGTGCAAGTGCAGTACCGCCTGTCCCGCAGTCAGATCCGCCACCATAATCTGCAGCGGGTTATGCTGGTAGAAGCTGATATTAAACCCGGCGGCCGAAATACTATGGAGATAAATAAGCTAATCCGGGAAAAATGGCGGCAGTTAAAAATTAAACATCCTGGCATTAACCTGGACTTTTCCGGTGAACTGGATGATATTCAGGAAAGCTTGGATGCCATGCCTTACCTGTTTTTAATGGGAGTGGGACTGATTTATCTGATTATAGGTACCCAGTTTAGAAGCTACTTTCAGGCGCTGCTGATCCTGGCCACTATTCCACTGGCGTTTATCGGGGTACTGGCAGGGCTGTTTCTTACTGCCAACCCCCTGAGTATTTACACCCTGTACGGTATTGTGACACTGGTGGGTATTGCGGTAAATGCATCGATTGTGCTGATATCAGCAGCCAATACCCGCTTACGTGCCGGCATGAGTGTTAATCATGCCATTATTTATGCCGCCCGCAGGCGTATTATCCCCATTTTAATTACCTCCCTGACCAGCATTGCCGGCCTGTTCTCACTGGCCAGCGGTTTTGCCGGAAAATCCCTGATCTGGGGGCCGCTGGCCACCGCTATTGTCTGGGGACTGGCTTTTTCCACCCTGCTGACCCTGTTTGTGATCCCGCTGTTATACCGGTTTTTTATGAAACCGGTTTTATCTGCTGAAATTAAAAATAAGCAGTAAAGCCAACTCAGCTGGCCGGTTTGCCAAAGTGGTTTTTAATTTTTGCCAAAGCGTTTTTTTATATAATTAATTACGACATCCTGAAACTCATCAGCAATGGCATCGCCCTTGAGTGTCACTGTTTTAACTCCGTCTTCATAAACCGGTGCTACCGGCTTTTCACCATTACCCGGCAGACTGATCCCGATATCGGCATGCTTGCTTTCACCCGGCCCGTTAACCACACAGCCCATAACTGCAACATTCAGATTCTCCACACCCGGATACTGCTTTTTCCACTGCGGCATGGAGCGCTTTAAAAACGCCTGAATATCTTTAGCCAGATGCTGAAAAGTATCCGAACTGGTGCGGCCACAGCCGGGGCAGGCGATTACGGTGGGGGTAAAGGTACGTAATTCCAGAGCCTGTAGGATCTCCTGAGCCACCTGCACTTCCTTTTCCCGCGGCGCACCGGGTTCCGGTGTTAGTGAAATACGAATGGTATCACCAATACCCTGCTGCTGCAGAATGGCGAGAGCAGCCGTAGAAGACACAATTCCCTTACTGCCCATACCGGCTTCCGTCAGTCCCAGATGCAGAGCATAATCACAACGCGCACTTAAATCCTGATACACCTTAACCAGATCCTGAACCCCGGACATCTTGCAGGACAGCACAATTTTATTTTTAGACAGCCCCACCTGCTCAGCCATTCTGGCTGAATCCAGTGCCGAAGTGATCAGCGCATCATGCATTACATCAACCGTTTCCCTGGGCTCAGCCAACTGACTGTTTTCATCCATCATCCGGGCCATTAACTCCTGATCCAGACTGCCCCAGTTCACCCCGATGCGTACCGCTTTATCATTTTCACAGGCCAGCTCAATTAACTGAGCAAACTTGTCATCCCGTGAATTACCCCGGCCAATATTACCCGGATTAATACGATACTTGGCCAGTGTTCTGGCACATTCCGGATACTTGCTTAACAGCTTGTGCCCGTTAAAATGAAAATCGCCCACCAGCGGAATATCCAGCCCCATTTTCTCCAGCTGGCTTTGAATTTTAGGCACTGCCTGAGCCGCTTCTTCCGTATTAACCGTGATCCGAACCAGCTCAGAACCCGCTTTATACAATTGCGCACACTGCTTAACCGTGGCCATCACATCGGCGGTATCTGTACTGGTCATAGACTGTACGACCACCGGATGATCGGCACCCATTAAAACATGGCCAATCTGTACTTCGCAGGTTTGTTTTTTCATTTATGAGGAGCTCATTCTTTATAAAGATAAAACTTAAATTAAATAAGGAGTGCCGGAGGCTGGATTGCTTTTATGAAGTTTCGGCAGCATGGACGCTGCCGAAAAGCCTCCATGGACGGATTCACGGCGTCTTCATAAAAGCAATCCAGCCTCCGGCACGGACTTTGTTCATATATCCTTTTAAGACTTTTTAACCGCCTTTTTTACCGAAGATTTTTTCTTAACTGTTTTTTTCTTAGCAGCCTTTTTCTTCACCGTTTTCTTTTTGCCCGCCTTCTTTTTAGGCTTAGGCAGTTCAATTTCCCACTTGCCATCCCGATAATGCACTGTCCAGCCGGTAGCCTTGCCGTTCTTGTCCTCGGACATAATATACTGTTCCTTGTTCTTACGGCTGAAGCGAACCATCACAGGATTACCTTTATTGTCCTCCGTGGGGGCTTCACACAGGTACTTGAACTTGGGATCCAGCTCATCCTTATGCGCCAGCAACTCATGAATAAACGGCGCACGGGTTTCCCTGGAACGGGGGAAAGCTGATGAAGCCATAAAAATGCCGGCGGCCCCGTCACGCAGTACAAAATAACCCTCGGATTTTTCACAGGGAATTTCCGGCATATGAACCGGATCGGCTTTTGGCGGCGCAGGCTCACCGTTTCTTAACAGCTTACGGGTGTTCTTACATTCTTCATTTGTACAGCCGAAATATTTGCCGAAACGACCGGATTTGAGCTGCATATCACTGCCGCACTTGTCACACTCAATGACCGGGCCGTCATAACCCTTGATACGATACTGACCCTGCTCAACAATAAAACCGTCACAATCTGGATTATCACCGCAGATATGCAGTTTACGCTGCTCATCAATCAGATAACTGTCCATAGCCGTGCCGCATTTTGGGCAACGCTTACGTTCAATCAGCGCTTTGGCTTCACCTTCCTCATCCTGATCCACATCCACGGCTTCATCACCCGGAGTCAGATTTAAGGTGCCCTTGCAGCGCTCTTTAGGCGGCAGACTGTAGCCTGAACAGCCTAAAAACACCCCGGTAGAACCGGTACGGATCATCATGGGGCGACCACACTTAGGGCAGGGGATATCGGTCGGAGTGGGATCATTGGCCCGCATACCGCCTTCTTCACTATCCGCCTGTTCAACCTGAGCTTTAAAGTCCTGATAAAAGGCATCCAGCACATCCTGCCAGTATTTATCACCCATGGCGATCTGATCCAGCTTTTCCTCCATTTCAGAAGTAAAGTTATAACTCATTAAGTGATTAAAACTTTCACACAGTTGTTCCGTCACAATGGCGCCGATTTTTTCCGCATAAAAACGCTTGTTATGGGCAGTGACATAACCACGATCCTGGATGGTGGAAATAATACTGGCATAAGTGGAAGGACGGCCGATACCACGTTTTTCCAGTTCCCTGACCAGACTGGCTTCTGAATAGCGCGGTGGCGGCTTGGTAAAATGCTGGGACGGCTGCAGAGCCTGCAGTTTAAACTTGTCACCTTCCTTAACCGGCGGCAGGATCACATCTTCAGAAACCTTACCCAAGGCTTTCATAACCCGGGTCCAGCCGTCAAACAGTACAGTGCGGCCCTTGATTTTAAGCTGATAATCACCGGCACTGATGGTCAGTGTGGTGTTCTCATATTTAGCCGGAGTCATCTGACAGGCCAGGAACTGACGCCAGATCAGCTCATACAGGCGCTGAGCGTCCCGATCCACACCGGAGATATCCGTTGCCTTAACATGGACATCCGATGGGCGTATGGCTTCGTGAGCTTCCTGTGCCGCGCCTTTGCTGGTATAAACATTAGGGGCTTTGGGCAGGTATTTGTCACCATAGTGCTGCTTAATATAATCCCGCCCGCTGGCGACCGCTTCCGCACTCAGATTGGTTGAATCGGTACGCATATAAGTAATATAACCGGCTTCATATAAGCGCTGGGCCAGCATCATGGTTTTCTTGACACCAAATCCCAGTTTGGTACTGGCGGCCTGCTGTAAAGTAGAGGTAATAAACGGTGCTCTGGGGCGACTGCTGTTGGGGCGGGTTTCCCGTTTGCTCAGAATGTAATCGGCCTGTTCCAGTTCCGCCAGGGCTTTGTCGGTATCAGCCTTATTCGTTGGACGAAATTCTTCTTCTCTGTATTTAACAACCTGGGCCTGTAAGGCATCCTGGTTGCCGGTGCCTTTTTCCGTTTCCAGATCGGCGTACACTTCCCAGAATTCTTCCGGGATAAAGGCATGAATTTCCCGCTCCCGCTCTACCACCAGTTTTACCGCAACCGACTGAACCCGTCCGGCGGATAAGCCGCGGGCGACTTTTTTCCATAACAGGGGTGAAACCATATAGCCCACCACCCGATCCAGAAAACGCCGGGTCTGCTGGGCATTAACGTGATCCATATTCAGCTCACCGGGTTCGGCAAAGGCTTCCTGAATGGCTTTTTCAGTAATTTCATTAAAGACCACTCGTTTAAAGGGGACTACCTTGCCATCATGCAGAGCCTCACCCAGAGTTTCCTTTAAATGCCAGGCAATGGCTTCTCCCTCGCGGTCCAAATCGGTTGCGAGATAGATATTGTCTGAATTGCGGGCCAGTTTTTTTAATTCATTAATGACTTTTTCTTTTCCCGGCATGGTTTCATAACGGGGATTCCAGCCATTTTCAGGGTCAATACCCATGCGTTCAATGAGCGCGGAACGGGCCCGTTCTTTTTTACGTTTTTCCCGTTCTTCAGGGGGCAGTTTACGCGCTTCTGCTGCCAGTCGGGCCCGTTCTTTAGGATCCATGGGCGCTTTTTTGCCACTGCCGCTGGTGGGCAGGTCACGAATATGACCGACACTGGATTTGACTACAAAATCTTTACCCAGATATTTATTAATGGTTTTGGCCTTGGCAGGCGATTCGACAATAACCAGTGATTTACCCATAGTGTTTTATTTTTTAACTCTCTATTATTCTTTATCTTTTATTACATTCAATTTATGATTGCACCCGATTCCTTATATAGGAATAAAGGTTAAAGCATTCTTTTGTCAAGGAACTTACCTCAATAAGTAGTAAATAAATTCCAGATTCAGGTTTTTAAAACAGGTTTTATATGCACTCATCATACTGGCATCAGCGCTGGCAGGAACAGCGTATCGGCTTTCATCTGGATACAATAAATCCATACTTATCAAAGTATTGGCCAAAACTTAAGGTTCCGAAAAACAGCCGGGTTTTTGTGCCTTTGTGCGGCAAAAGTATGGACCTGTGTTATTTTCCACAACAGGGGCTGAAAGTTCTTGGAAATGAACTCAGCACACTGGCGCTGCAAGATTTTTATACAGAACAACAGTTAAATGCAAGTAAAACTGTCATTTCTGATGAAAATTCTGCAACCGGTCAAACACCAATGACCCTATGGCATAGTGATGATATTGATATTATCTGCGGTGATTTCTTTGCTCTAAAGAAAGAGCAACTATCTGATATTAAAGCGGTTTATGATCGTGCCGCCCTAGTGGCCCTGCCATCTGAAATGCGTAAAAACTATGTGCAAAAGATGCTGGAAATCCTGCCGGAAAAAATTTCTATGCTATTATTAACCCTTGATTATAACGAAGAAGAAAAATAGGGCCCGCCGTTTTCAGTTACTCAGGACGAAGTTTTCAGCCTGTATGAACCTTATTTTTCGATTGAACTGCTGGAAGTATCCCCAATAGAACCTCGGCAGCGCAGCCCGCGTTCGCAGAATATGTCTTATTTTAATGAGCGTGTTTTTCTTCTTAATAGCAAATAAACTTGAGTTTAAAATCCGTACTCACTGTCTGTAGTGCTTTGCTGAAGACGCCGTAAATCCATCCATGGAGGCTTTTCAGAAACATCCCTGTTTCTGAAACTTCATCAAAGCACTACAGACAGTGAGTACTCCGTGTTTAAACTGGATAACACCCTGACCGGAATAATAATGACTAAAAAAAACTGGATAAAAGGTAAAGACGAAGCCCTGGAGGTTTCGATTGAATATATGCAGTCCCAGCTTAAAACCCTGGGTTTTGATATTGAAGAAGCCCTCTGGCTAAACCCTGTTAATGCCATATATTCCGTTAATATCCGTGACCGGAATTGCCCCTTATTATTTACCAACGGCAAGGGCAGTACCCGTAATGCCTGCCTGGCCAGTGCTCTGGGGGAATTTTTTGAGCGTCTGAACTGCAATTACTTCTTTGCGGATTTTTACCTGGGACAGGCTATTGCTGAAGCCGATTTTGTCCATTATCCCGATGAAAAATGGTTTGCGATCACAGATTCTGAAACGATTCCAGAAGGAATGCTGGATAAAGCTCTCTGGGATTTCTATGATCCGCAGCAGCAATTAACCCCGGCTATGCTGGTGGATACCAATTCCGGCAATCGAGAGCGGGGCATCTGTACCATTCCTTTTGTACGCCATAGTGACCAGCAGACCATCTGGTTCCCGATCAATATTGTCGGTAATTTATACGTCAGTAACGGTATGTCGGCGGGCAATACTAAAATGGAATCCCGCACCCAGGCACTTTCCGAAGTCTTTGAACGTTATGTAAAAAACCGGATTATTGCTGAACGTATCAGCCTGTCGCGGGTGCCTGAACATATTATAGAAATGTATCCCAAAGTGCTTTCTGCCAAGCAGGCACTGGAGCAGGAAGGTTTTATTATCGAGGTAAAAGATGCTTCCCTGGACGGCCGCTATCCGGTCATTTCTATTATTATGATGGAACCCGAATCCGGCCGCTGCCTGGCCTCTTTTGGGGCTCATCCCAGCTTTGAAGTTGCGCTTGAACGCACCATGACCGAACTGCTGCAGGGCCGCCGTCTGGAATCTCTGGACGGTTTTCAGACGCCCAGCTTTGATGATGAAGCGGTATCCGATCCGGTTAATCTGGAAACTCATTTTATCGATTCCAGCGGTTTAATCTCCTATGACTTTTTCAAACACGAAAGTGATTATGAGTTTGTGTACTGGGATTTTGACAGTACCACTGAATCTGAATTTGAGTTTCTAATCAATCTTCTGGAAGCAGAACAGCAGCAGATTTATATTGCCGACTATAAACATCTGGGTGTTTACGGTTGCCGGATTATTGTGCCCGGGGTATCAGAAATTTATCCCGTGGATGGACTGCACTGGCAGAATAATAATGAGGGCGTGGATTTCAGAGAGCCGATCCTCAATCTGCACAGTCTCAGCCGGGAGCAGGCTGAAATATTGCTAGAACGTCTGGAACAAAGTGAATTCAGTGACCACTCCGAGGTCTGCAGCCTGATTGGTATTGCACCTGATCCGGGCAGTGTCTGGGAAAGCCTGCGTATTGGTGAACTAAAAGGCATGCTGTCTCTGCATATTGGCGACTATGAGCAGGCACTGGACTGGAGCGAATGGTGTCTGGAACTGGGTCAGCTCAGTGAGCAGCGGGACAAGTTTTATCGGGCACTGATTGCCTTATTACAGATAGAACTGGATGAACAGCGCCAGAGAAGCGACTATCTGCCCGGTTTTAATGCTCTGTACGGAAAGGACATGATTGACCGCTGTATTGCCCTGGTTGACGGAGAACAGAACTACGACGGCCTGTGGAATGCCGGGCTGGAATTAAAGGGCATGCAGCGTCATCACAGCCTGCTGGAAGCCTATCATAAACTGCAGCAGGCTAAACAGAACTGGCACCAGCAGCAGTGTTTTTAAGAATTACTCTTAAACAGGGGACTTAAGCAATGTCCCTAATAATTATGGCTGTTTTATTTGTAGCTTATTGATTAGAATTTACCAATTATTATGTTTTTTAAAGTAGAGAAGATATGAAAGACAGTTTTGCCAGTATCATTTCAGCCGTTGGAGAAGACCTGCAGCGGGATGGTTTAAGAGATACCCCCGAACGTGCGGCCAAAGCCTTTAAGTTTTTAACCCGCGGTTATACCCAAGATATTGATGAAGTCGTTAATGGGGCGATTTTTGATTCCGATAATGATGAAATGGTACTGGTTAAGGACATTGAAGTCTATTCCCTGTGCGAACATCATCTGTTGCCCTTTATCGGCAAGTGCCATGTGGCCTATCTGCCTCAGGGCAAGGTGATTGGTCTGTCCAAGATAGCTCGGCTTGTGGACATGTATGCCCGCCGTCTGCAGATCCAGGAAAACATGACCAAGCAGATTGCTGAAACCATTATGCAGGTGACCAATGCCAAAGGTGTAGGCGTAGTGCTGGAAGCCAGGCATTTATGTATGATGATGCGGGGCGTGGAAAAACAGAACTCTATGATGACGACTTCCATGATGCTGGGCGCCTTCAGGGATGTACCCTCGACTCGTGCTGAGTTCCTGAACCTGATCCGATAAAGGCCTTATGGTAAAAAATATGGTAGCCACTATCCATATTAAAAACCTGCGCCTGCGAACCTTTATCGGTTTTAATGAGGAAGAGCGAATAAAAAAACAGGACGTGGTGATTAATATCACTCTGAACTACGATGCCAGTGCCGCTTCCCAAACTGATAATGTGGATGATGCCTGTAATTACAAGGTATTGACCAAGCAGGTGATTGAACGGGTAGAAAGTCAGTCATTTAACTTACTGGAAAAAATGGCGGCTGATATTATTGAGCTGATACGTGAACTGGATGAGGTATTACAGGCTGAGGTGGAAATTGATAAGCCTCATGCCCTGCGTTTTGCTGACTCTGTGTCGGTAAAAGCAACTTACAATAAAAGCGAATAATAAAAAATAAGCAGTGATTTCAGTCTAGAAACTGCGCTCTACTGAAAAATTAGCCAGGGTGATCAGAGCTTCTTTATAGTCTGAGTCGGGAATGATGTCCAGTTGAGCAATCGCCTGATCCGCTTCTTCCCGTGCGACTTTTCGGGTGTAATCTAAAGCGCCGGTATCATGAATGGTGCGGGTAATTTCATCAATCTGTTCCAGTCCGCCCTGTTCAATGGCATTTCTAATCATTTCCGCTTCTGCGTCAGAACCATGGGACATGGCATAAATCAACGGCAGCGTCGGTTTGCCTTCGGCCAGATCATCGCCGACATTTTTACCCATATCATCACTGCTGGCGCTATAATCAAGTACATCGTCAATCAGCTGAAAAGCCGTGCCCAGGTGCATACCAAAGCGGGCCATGGCCTGCTCAACGCCTTCATCCTGTCCGGCTACTACTGCACCCAGCTGTGAGGCAGATTCAAATAATTTGGCGGTTTTAAAGTGGATGACTTCCAGGTAGCGCTCTTCAGTAGTCGAAGCATCATTGCAGTTTAATAACTGCAGAACCTCACCTTCGGCAATGGTATTGGTGGAGTGAGAGAGAATCTCCATGACTTTCATCTGGCCAACGCCGACCATCATCTCAAATGCGCGGGAATAGAGGAAATCACCGACCAGAACACTGGCAGCATTGCCCCAGAGTTCATTGGCCGTGTCCTTGCCGCGGCGCAGTTCGGACTCATCGACCACATCATCATGCAGCAGGGTGGCGGTATGAATAAATTCTATAACTGCCGCCAGGGTAATATCGTGTTCACCGTTTTCTTTAGAGGTATAATTAAAGGCATTGGCGCTGAGCAGCACAATAATAGGGCGCAGACGTTTACCGCCGCTATTGATAATATACTGACTGATCTGGTTAATAAGCACCACTTCAGAATGAAGACTGCTCTGAATCAGTGTATTAACACGATTCATATCACCTTCAATTAATTTAAAAATGTCTTCAATTATCATTTTCAGTATATAAATTCAGTATGAATAGCCGTAAAAATTTTATTATAAAAAGCCTGCCCAAGGAACACAGTTGTGAGATCGTATGTTTCCCCATGGAATGTGTCAAGTCAAATCGATTTAAAAGCCTGATATTTAACAGGGTGGGAGTATACTTTTAATCATTATCATTTAGACGCAAATACCGTATCCATTGACCGTACTCCTTGCTGAAGACGCCTTTCTCTTAATAAAGAGCGCGTCCATGGAGGCTTTTCGGCAACATCCCTGCTGCCGAAACTTCATCAAGAAGCACGGTCAATGGATGCTCAGCGGACATAAATTTATTTATAAAATAAATTGGATTTGGGTTTGACAAGGTTTGTAAAAACAGGCTAAAATTGATCGTCTTAGATTTGGATTTAATCGTTCTTGTTGCTTTACGTTTCTTTGTCTCTTTTTTAAGGGGAGAAATCAGGTTAAGAACAAGAGCATTTACTTTGGTTTGGAGTAAACTATGTACGCGGTAATTAAAACCGGCGGTAAGCAATATAAAGTATCTGAAGGTCAGACACTTAAAGTTGAAAAGCTTAACGCAGAAGAAGGTGCAAGCATCGATCTGGACGAGGTTCTGATGGTTGCTGATGGTGAAGATATTAAAGTGGGTACCCCATTTGTAGATGGCGGTAAGGTCACTGCGACAGTTGCTTCACATGGTCGTGGCAAGGAAGTCACTATTGTTAAATTCAGACGTCGTAAGCATCATCGTAAACAGATGGGGCATCGTCAGTCTTATACTGAAATTAAAATTGAAAAGATTACAGCGTAATAGCTGATCTTTTACCTCAATTTCAGTTAAGTTTTTAAAGACAGGATAACGAAAAATGGCTCATAAGAAAGCAGGTGGTAGTACCAGAAACGGGCGCGATTCAGTATCGAAGCGTCTGGGTGTCAAAAAATTCGGTGGTGAAATGGTCGTTGGTGGAAATATTCTTATCCGTCAGCGTGGAACCAAGGTTCATCCAGGTTTAAATGTTGGTATTGGTAAAGATGACACATTATTTGCCAAGGCTGACGGTCAGGTTCTTTTTGAAACAAAAGGCCCTAAAAACCGCAAATATGTTAGCGTAATTACTGAGTAAGAGCTGTTTAAAAACAGACTTGTTCTTCTGTACGTTTACAAAACTTAAAAAGCCATTAACTGCTTTTTAAAGAAAAAGGCTCTACCAGATTCTGGCAGAGCCTTTTTCGTTTTATAAAATATTAAGAAGTTATCCTCTGAGTATCAGGAACAGGGAGTGATTTGATGAAGTTTCAGAAACAGGGACGTTTCTGAAAAGCCCTCATGGATGGGGCTCTTTATGAAGAGAAGGGCGTCTTCAGCAAATCACTCCCTGTTCCTGATGCGAACTCGCGTTTAAATATAAATTTTCTTCTCACTCAATTGATGAAAATGGTCGAAGGTAAAGTAAAAAATGAAATTTGTTGATGAAGCGACTATTAAGGTTGAATCGGGACAGGGCGGCAGAGGTATTGTCAGCTTTCGCCGTGAGAAGTATATTCCCTTTGGCGGTCCTGACGGCGGTGATGGCGGTGATGGTGGTTCTGTTTATTTACGGGCTACTGACGGCCTTAATACTCTTGCAGATTTTCGTATGACCCGTTTTTACAAGGCACAGAATGGTCAGGCCGGGCAGGGTAAGGAAAAAACCGGGCGTGGCGGAGATGATCTGTATATTAATGTACCGGTAGGCACCAGTGTTAAAGATATTGAAACCGGGGAAGTACTAGGCGATCTGACCGAAGCCGGACAGGTTCTTATGGTGGCCCGGGGTGGTTTTCACGGGCTGGGCAATACCCGTTTTAAAAGTGGTGTTAACCGTGCGCCGCGTCAAAGTACCCTTGGGACTCCGGCAGAACGTCGGGAATTATTGCTGGAATTAAAAGTACTGGCTGATGTCGGTCTGCTGGGCATGCCCAATGCCGGTAAATCCACGTTTATTCGTGCAGTCTCTCAGGCTAAACCTAAAGTTGCTAATTATCCTTTTACTACCCTGATCCCCAACCTCGGTGTGGTCAGTATTGTGCCGCACCGCAGTTTTGTTGTGGCGGATATTCCCGGTGTGATTGAAGGAGCCGCAGAAGGTGCAGGTCTGGGTATACGCTTTTTAAAGCATGTCGCCCGTACCGGTTTATTACTGCACTTTATTGATGTTGAGCCTTATGACGGCAGTAGTCCGGTAGAAACCTTCCGGGCCATTGAACATGAGTTGGAAAAATTCAGTGACGAATTGATCAATAAGGAACGCTGGCTGCTGATCAATAAGGTTGACCTGTTAGCGGAAGAAGAACGGGAAGAAAAATGTCAGGCCATTATTGATGAGCTGAACTGGCAGGGACCGGTTTTTAAAATTTCAGCCATGAACAAAGAAGGTACCAGGGAACTCTGTTTTGCTATTATGGATCATCTGGAAGCACAATCGGGTATTCAGGGGCATGTTGAAGATTCAGAAGAAAGTCTGGAAGACAATTACGAAGAAATAACCAGTGGCACTTATGATGCTGTCACTGGTAAAATTATTAAATGAAAATCAATCAGAGAAAACATCTGCAGAATACCCGTCGCTGGGTAGTAAAAATCGGCAGTGCCCTGTTAACCAACGAAGGCAATGGCCTGGATTACCAGGCCATTGCCGGATGGGTGGAACAGATGGCGAGCCTGATGCACCTAGAATCCGATCAGAAGCTGGAAATTTTACTGGTTTCATCCGGTGCGGTAGCAGAAGGCATGAAGCGTATGGGCTGGAAAACCCGTCCGGACTCAGTTTATAAACTGCAGGCTGCCGCCGCTGTTGGGCAGATGGGGCTGGTGCATGCTTATGAATCCCAGTTTCAGAAACATCGGCTGCATACCGCGCAGATTTTACTGACCCATGATGATTTATCCAACCGGACCCGCTATCTGAATGCCCGTTCCGTATTATTAAAGCTGATCACTTTAAATATCGTCCCCATTGTGAATGAAAATGATAGCGTGGTCACAGATGAAATCCGCTTTGGGGATAATGATACCCTGGCGGCGCTGGTTGCCAATCTGATTGATGCTGATTTACTGGTTATTTTAACTGATCAGCAGGGCATGTTTGACAGTGATCCCCGGCAAAATCCGCAGGCAAAATTATTAACTGAAGTGGATGCTCTGGATCCAAAGCTGGATGCTATGGCCGGGGATTCCAAAGGGGAACTGGGACGCGGTGGTATGGCCACCAAACTCAGGGCTGCCCGCCTGGCCGCACGTTCCGGAACGGCCACCATTATTGCCTCTGGGCGGGAAGAGCGGGTGCTGAACCGTCTTTATCAGGGTGAATCCATAGGTACGCTGTTGTTTGCCAAAAAGACACCGCTGCTGGCACGTAAACAGTGGCTGGCCGGACATCTGCTGATGAAAGGTGAACTGGTGCTGGACAGCGGGGCAGCAAAAGTTTTGCGCTCTAAAGGTTCCAGCCTACTGGCGGTGGGTGTTAAAGATGTGGTGGGTGAGTTCTCCAGGGGCGATATGGTTATCTGTGTGGATGAACAGGGCAAAGAGGTCGCTCGCGGACTGATTAATTACAGCAGTGATGAAGCAGACCTGATCAAGGGACACGCCAGTTCAGAAATTGCCGATATACTGGGCTATGTGGATGAACCCGAGCTGATCCACCGGGATAATCTGGTTATCATATAAATCACATGTTTTTTTAATATATACTTGATCTTATATTAAAATTATCTGATAATACTTCGCTTTCTTTAGCCCATTAAGATAAATTTAGACAAGACACTAATACCTTGTAAGAGAAGTATCTTGTAAGACAAGAAGTTTCAGGAGTTAAGACATTGGCCAATTCACTACAATCTAAAAAACGCGCACGTCAGGCAATTAAACGTCGTACCAGAAATGTAGCACAACGCTCTGCATTTCGTACTGCTATTAAAAAAACGGTTCATGCTATTGAAGCCGGTGACAAAGAATCTGCAATAAGTGCTTATAAAGAAGCCGTTCCTATGATTGATGGTCTCGCCACTAAAGGTCTTATCCATAAAAACAAGGCGGCCCGCCATAAGAGCCGCCTGAATGCCAGAATCAAAGCCCTGAGTTAAAAAAGCCCTGCGCAACTCCTGTGTAGTTGCAAACTTGTTTAATAACAGGTCTTAAAGGCTAAATGCTGGTATAGCTAAAAAGCCGGGTTCTTATATAATATAGGAACCCGGCTTTTTTATGCCTGCAAAAAATAATAAAGGACTAACCCCCAATTGTTTAAATCCACCCTGATTGTCGGCATAATGACCCTGCTTTCCCGTATCCTGGGCTTTGTCCGGGACGTGGTTTTTGCCCGCGAATTTGCCGCCACAGCGGGGATGGATGCTTTTCTGATTGCCTTTAAAATCCCCAATTTTATGCGCCGCCTGTTTGCAGAAGGAGCCTTTAATCAGGCTTTTGTACCGACCCTGGGTGAATATAAAGAAACTAAAGATAAAGCCGCTGTTAAAGATTTAATTCAGCATGTGGCCGGTACCTTGGGCGGCTGGCTGTTTTTAATAACCATATCCGGAGTTATTCTGGCGCCTGTAGTGATTATGATTTTTGCCCCGGGGTATCTCAGTGACCAGCATAACCAGAGTCAGTATGATTTAACAGTCAGTCTGCTGCGTATTACCTTCCCTTATATTCTGTTCATATCTCTGGTGGCTTTTGCCGGGGGCATTATCAATACCTACGGTAAGTTTGCGGTGCCGGCCTTTACCCCGGTACTATTAAATGTCGTGTTAATTTCAGCCACTTACTGGATTGCCCCCTTGATGGAACAACCGGTTATGGGACTGGCTATCGGGGTTTTTATTGCCGGGCTGGTTCAGTTGTTATTCCAGCTGCCTTTTATTTACCGCATGGGTTTTTTATCCCGTCCGCGCTGGAACCCGAAGCACCCCGGCGTTAAAAAAATACTCAAACTGATGTTACCGGCCATCTTTGGTGCTTCAGTGGCTCAGATTAATTTACTGCTTGATACGGTTATTGCCTCCATGCTGGTTACTGGCAGTATTTCCTGGCTGTATTATTCCGATCGCTTAATGGAATTTCCCCTGGGGATCCTGGGTGTGGCACTGGCCACAGTGATTTTACCCAGTTTATCAAAACAGCATGTCAATGAATCTCATGAGGAATTTTCTGCCACCCTGGACAAGGCCATCCGCTGGGTGATCTACCTGGGGGTTCCCTCTGCCGTTGGTCTGTTTATGCTGGCTGCCCCTATGATTGCCACTCTGTTCGGCAGTGATAAATTTCAGCAGCATGATATTGAAATGTCTGCCATGAGCTTAATGGCCTATAGTTTTGGCCTGCTGGGTTTTATTCTGGTTAAGGTACTGCTGCCGGGGTTTTATTCCCGCCAGGATACTACTACACCGGTAAAAATAGGCGTTAAGGCGCTGATCATTAATATGGTCTTTAATATTCTTATCGTTGTTCCATGGTTTATGTTGGATTATCCCGGCGCCCATGCCGGACTGGCAATTGCGACCTCTATTTCGGCTTTCAGCAATGCCTTTATGCTATACCGCTGGCTGCGAAAACATGGTGCCTATCAGCCACAGCCGGGCTGGGGTAAAGTGGTTTTACAGGTATTTTTTGCCAATGCCGCCATGCTGGCGGTGTTATGGGCTCTGCATTCCGATCTGCAGCAGTGGTTAAGCTGGTCATTAAGTGAACGTATTATGCAGTTGCTTATGACTATTGCGATAGCTATTGCCGTGTATTTTATCAGCCTGTTTATTCTGGGTGTCCGCAAACGAACTTTTCTTCCCGCACGTTAACGGTACGGTATCATTAATTTCACATAAGTCTTTCAGATAGTCTCTGAACAATATCCCGCTGTTCGTGAATAATCCCGATGATTAATGGCTGACTGTTTTTTCAAGTAGATAAAATATAAAGTGGTAACGGTATTTTGTTACATACAACTCAGGAAAGCGTTCTGAAAAAGATTTCTTAATCACTTTATGCTTACCAATATCATTAAAGCGCTTTTTAAGTCCGTCCCGATATCGGTAAAAAAGGTTTTTCCCCAATTGTTAAGGGTGTAACGGGCAATTTCCTGTAGATCCTGTTCTGCATCAAGAGAAAGCTTATAGCTTAATTCCATTTTACTTTTCGTCTTCCTTTAATTCATATTCTTTTAACTA
>JBHNNM010000017.1:0-15843 GCA_048563625.1 Gammaproteobacteria bacterium
GGTTTCAAGCCATTTATAATAACCGGGCCATTGCCTGGCCATGCCTATTATCCAGATGGCACTGGTTGCAAACCCTGATTGAGTTAATAAACTGCCCATTAATAACTCAATAAAGGTTTTTTCGCTCCTAAGGGGTAGCGCTCGGGTTAAAAATGTTATGTAATAAAACAGTTCATCAGGGATATTGCCGTATCCTTTGATGTGCATTGCGGCCTCCGGAAGTTTGTTTTTTTCTTTTTTTTACATTTTTTTCCTGTGTTACTGAATTATTTTGTTTACCTCGGAGTAACAGGGGCCGGCTGTCCCTTGATGAAGTTTCGACAGCAGGGATGCTGTCGAAAAGTCTCCATGGATGGATTCACGGCGGCTTCAGCAAGGGATACCCGGTTCCTGTTACGGGCTATCGGTTAACTGAGGTAATCAATGTTTTTTAAATGATTCTCCTTTTTTGGGGGAGCTGAAACTCTAAACTTTAGTTAAAATTAAAATAATTAGAAAAACAGAAAACACCATGAGATCTACATAGATAAGATTGTAAATATGCTCTGAAATCAGTGAATGCTCCATAATATCCACCAATAACCAGCGAGTGCCAGCTACAGGTTTACTTGATAATAGCTGTCCATCCTGTAGTTGAGAAAGGTAGATATGCTCTGGATTTCTGGAATGACTGTCCTGGGCTGTCACTTCTCAGCAGTATAAGTCTGTGACCCGGTAACTGGGCATTTTGTAATAAATAAGAGATATGCTGTAGACCAAAACTGACAAAAAATATAATATTTTGCTGTTTATATTGCCAGTTCTGCATTACATCAAAATGGTACAGAGTCGGCCCGGGGTGAATATAGGTATCAACTTTATCATGTGATAGAGCAAATTCATGAATATCCTTACGGCAGACCCCTCCCACTTTTTCTCCAAAATCATCAAACAGCAACTGACCGCTATCATCCGCAATGGTAAAAGTATAAAAATCCTGAAAATATTGAGATAACTGCTGTTCTATCTGCTTCTAGACTAAGACATTATCCGGAGAGTTTAATAGTTCAGCCTATTGTTCCTGATGACCGTCAAGGTAGATTTTTAGCGATGTTTTAAGGCTGTCCATATAAGTGGTAATATTATTGGCAGCACCATTGATGGATTGAGAAGCAATATCCTGTTGATATAATAAAAAACGTTTATAATCTTTGTAGGAATAAAATGCCAGTAAAAAAGCCAAGGAAAGCAGAAAAATAAGACTAATTATTAATATTTTACCTTTACTTTTACATTGTTTTATCTGTTCTATAAATTTATTCATCGGTTAATTTCAGGAAAAATGTTACAGTAAAATATAAATCAGTTTGTTAAACTAACCATTCAGTCCATTCATTATCCTGCCACAGAGGTTATCAAAGATGTGAAACCGGATTGAAAAATACCTAGGCTATTTAACGGCCCGATAAAAATGATTACTGATGCGGGGAAACGGATAGCTATAAAATATACAATTTAATATAGTTTGGGTTTATATGTTTAGCAAAATTTAAGTGCCGTTAATTATACTCTAAAATTGTATATTTAACATGGAACTATTTTATTATTCTAACTATCGACCTGGCAGCTAGAAAAAACAGACTTTGTAAGACAATTTTTTATAAACCGATACAACGTATTAACGAGAATTCAGGTGATAAAAAAAATACTGATAGCCAATCGTGGGGAAATTGCAGTACGGATTATTCGCGCCTGTGCCGAGATGGGCATTACTTCAGTAGCGGTATATGCTGAAGCCGATCGAAACGCTCTGCATGTCAAAAAAGCTGATGAGGCCTATTCTCTAGGCCCCGATCCCGTCACCGGCTATCTTAATGCCCACAGACTGGTCAATATTGCCCTGGCTTCAGAATGTGATGCTATTCATCCCGGTTACGGATTTCTGTCTGAAAACCCACTCTTTGCCCGTATCTGTGAACGCCGTAATATCAAGTTTATCGGCCCTACTTCTGATGTAATTGAAAAACTGGGCAATAAAACCCAGGCTCGTGCCACTATGATTGCCGCCGGTGTACCGGTAACACCCGGCAGTGACGGCAATCTGGCGGATATTCATGAAGCCCTGAGTGTGGCAAATAACATTGGCTATCCGGTTATGTTAAAAGCCACCTCCGGGGGCGGCGGCCGCGGCATTCGCCTGTGCCATAATAAAACCGAACTGAAGCATAATTTTCCCAGGGTGATTTCTGAAGCCACCAAGGCTTTTGGATCGGCAGATGTGTTTCTGGAAAAATGTGTGGTAAATCCAAAACACATTGAGGTGCAGATCCTGGCCGATGAGCACGGCAATGTTATCCACCTGTTTGAACGTGATTGCTCTATTCAGCGCCGGCACCAGAAACTAATTGAAATAGCCCCCTCTCCGCAGCTGAATGAGCAGCAGCGAAACACTATAGGGGAGCTGGCCGTTAAAGCAGCAAAAGCCGCCGGTTATACCAATGCCGGCACTGTAGAATTTCTAATGGACGAAAATGATCAGTTTTATTTTATGGAAGTGAATACCCGTCTGCAGGTTGAACATACCATTACCGAACAGATCACCGGTATCGACATCGTCCAGGAACAGTTTCGTATTGCCAGCAATAAGCCCCTGCGCTACCAGCAACATGACATACAGATCCGCGGCTATGCCCTGGAATTTCGCATTAATGCTGAGGATCCTAAAAATGATTTTCTGCCCAGTTATGGCCGTATTACCCGCTATTTTGCACCTGGCGGACCGGGCATTCGTACCGATGCGGCCATTTACACCGGTTATGAGATCCCGCCCTACTATGATTCCATGTGTGCCAAGCTGATTGTCTGGGCACTGGAATGGGATGAAGTCATTCAACGAGCCAAACGGGCATTAAAAGATATGTGCGTTTACGGAGTAAAAACCACCATCCCCTATCAGATGAGTATTTTAAAATCCGCTGATTTTGTCAGTGGTCATTTTGATACCAGTTTTGTGGAACAGCACCCTGAACTGGTTAATTATTCCGTAAAATGTTCACAACAACACCTGGCTCTGGCATTTGCCGCCGCCATTGCTGCCTATCAGGGCATGTAACAGCCTCAGGAAACTATCATGGGAAAAACGCGCGTTACTGAAACAGTTTTAAGAGACGGTCACCAGTCTTTAATTGCCACCCGCATGCGCACCGAAGACATGCTGCCCATCTGCGAAAAACTCAATAAAATTGGCTTCTGGTCCCTGGAAGTCTGGGGTGGTGCCACTTTTGACAGCTGTATCCGTTTTTTAAAGGAAGATCCCTGGGAGCGTTTAACAAAACTCAGAGAGGCCCTGCCGGACACCCGTTTACAAATGCTGCTGCGGGGTCAGAACCTGCTGGGGTATCGCCATTATTCCGATGATGTGGTCAAGGAATTTATCCGTCTGTCGGCACTGAACGGCATAGATGTCTTTCGTATTTTTGATGCCATGAACGATGTCAGGAACCTGAAAGCCTCAATCAAAGCCATTAAAAAATACGGCAAACATGCCCAGGGAGCCATTTCCTATACCACCAGTCCGGTGCATAACAATAAACTTTTTGTCAAAATGGCTAAACAGATGGAAAAAATGGGCTGCAGTTCCATTGTTATTAAGGACATGGCCGGCCTGTTAACCCCGTACAGTACCTCAGAACTGGTTAAAGCCCTGGTGGATGCTCTTGACGTACCGGTACATCTGCACTCTCATGCCACTGCAGGACTGGCTTCCATGTGTCAGCTTAAAGCTCTGGAAGCCGGCTGCAGCGGTATTGATACCGCCATTTCTGCTTTTGCTGAAGGCACCAGTCACCCCACCACAGAAAGTATGGTGGTAGCCTTAAAAAATACCGATTATGACACTAAATTAGATCTGCCTGAATTACAGGAAATCGGAGCTTATTTTTATCAGGTGAAAAAGAAATATCACCAGTTTGAAAGTGAGTTTACCGGACTTGATACCCGGGTGCAGGTCAACCAGGTGCCCGGGGGCATGATTTCTAATTTATCCAATCAGCTCAAGGAACAGGGTGAACTAACCCGCATGAACGATGTCCTGGAAGAAATTCCGCGGGTACGGGCCGATCTGGACTACCCTCCCTTGGTCACTCCCACCTCTCAGATAGTAGGAACCCAGGCGGTCTTAAATGTTTTAACAGGACAGCGATATAAAACCATTACCAATGAAGTTAAACTGTATCTGCAGGGCAAATACGGCAAAGCACCAGGCAAGGTCAATAAAAAGGTTCAGCAACTGGCGATAGGCAATGAGGCGGTTATTGAGTGTCGTCCAGCCGATTTATTAAAACCGGAACTGTCCCGACTGAAAAAGGAAATTGGCAAACTGGCTGAAACACCTGAAGATATTATGATATTCGCCATGTTCCCGGATATAGGTAAGGACTTTCTGGAACAACGGGCCGCCAGCACTCTGACACCGGAATATCTGGAACCCATTGGTGAAAAAGAACAGACTGGTTCCAAAGCACCTACAGAATTTTTAATTACCCTGCATGGTGAAGAATACCATATAAAAGTCACCGGAACGGGACATCCCAACCAGGACAGACGGCCGTTTTATATGACACTGGACGGTGTACCGGAAGAGGTACAGGTAGAAATATTATCAGAACTGGAAGACAGCGCCAAACAGCAGTCTCTTTCCGGCAGCAGTAAGCATCCGAAGGCGTCTCAGCCCGGCCATGTGACCACATCCATGCCTGGTGTCATTGTCGAGGTACTGGTGAAGGTCGGTGACCATGTGGAAGCCGGCTCACCGGTTATCATCACTGAGGCCATGAAAATGGAAACCGAGATACAGGCATCCATTTCAGGTACTGTGACTGAAGTTTATGTATCCAAGGGTGATTCCGTTAACCCGGACGAGATTTTAGTTGCTATAGAATAGCGACTTATACTGGCACAGTGATCAGAACAAGAATTACACAGGCCAAAACAAATAAAGTCATCATTTTATCCACCCCTTTAATGCTAAGTTGAGATAAAACCCAATTAAATAACATAATCTTCGTTCCCAACTGTTCCTGAAACCCCTTCTGGAAAATCTTTTCCTGCCAAGAAATGTTTGAACACTTAAAAGTGAATCTTTTGCTTCAGGTTTAGTGAGATCATATACCGGAAAATTTATTATTTCCGTGAGTGTTTTCACGCTTAGAGAAAATTTATATTTACTCTTAGTAATAAAGATAGGCTTATTGAGCCTTCTTGTCGATCAATTTAGAGCAATAAACTAGAAATTACTTTAACTTTGTTTTTCTTGCTGTGAATGTACCCGAACTGCCCTTTTTGCTTAATTTCAGACAAAAAAAGGTAAGTCTTTTCAGACTTACCCTTTTTTTAGTGTTGGTAATTTACTTAAAAAGTATTATACCACAACAATGTTTTCTGCCTGAGGGCCTTTTTGACCTTGAGTTACAGTGAACTCAACTTTTTGACCTTCAATTAAAGTTTTGAAACCTGAGCCAGAAATCGCACTGAAATGAGCGAAAACGTCAGGACCAGAATCCTGCTCAATAAAACCAAAACCTTTAGATTCGTTAAACCATTTTACGGTACCAGTAGACATATATTTATATCCTTTTCCAATTAGTAATTTTATTAGTGTCCATAGATCTGTTTTAAATAATTTAAATCAGAGTTAAGAACGGGTTGTGCTGAGAAGTGGTGCTATTTACTTATGAAAAACTTGACGAGTATTCAGTCTTTTAAAAGAAAGAATATCGAGGGTGTGCATAAATATAAGTCGTACTTTCAAGCTGAAATAAATTATATACCCATTTGGGGTAGAGTCAACAATTATTTTTTATTTTTACAAAAAATATCAAATTTCTCCCTGTAACTATTTTTTAATTACTATTTAATTACGGGTTTCTTGCTTTTAACATTAAATTTTTCATTTCCTTAACCGCCTGCGGCAGACCCACAAATAAGGCATGAGCAATAATGGCATGGCCGATGTTCAGCTCTTCAATATCCTCCAGAGCCGCAATCGGTTCAACATTATGATAATGCAGGCCATGGCCGGCATTGACGGTCAAACCCAGTGAGCGGGCATACAACACCCCTTCTTTAATGCGTCCAAACTCCTGTTGCTGTTGCTCACCCTGATAATCGGCATAATGTCCAGTATGTATTTCAATAACCGGTGCCTTTACCTGGACTGCCGCTTCAATCTGGGCTTTATCAGCATCAATAAATAATGAGACTCGCACCCCGACCTCAGACAGGCGCTGGCAGGCATCCGTGATTTTAGAAACCTGCCCGGCCACATCCAGGCCGCCTTCGGTGGTTAGCTCTTCCCTTTTTTCCGGCACCAGACAGCAGTCTGCCGGTTTAACCTGTTCAGCAATATCCAGCATACCCTCAGTGACGGCCATTTCCAGATTCATTCGGGTCTGCAGTACTTCCTTAATTAAAAACACATCCCGTTCCTGGATATGCCGGCGATCCTCTCTTAAATGCAGGGTAATACTATCCCCGCCTGCCTGCTCCACATCCATGGCCGCTTTAACCGGATCGGGATAACGGGTGCCTCGTGCCTGTCTTAAAGTAGCAATATGATCGATATTGACGCCCAGTAAAATGGAATTACTGCGTATTAATTTGGTTCTCAAACTCTTGTCCTCAATTAAAGGAATAACTTGTGGTGCCCATACTCCTGCGCGGGAACGAGGGGTATTCTATTTGTTAGCGTATAATTGTTTAAACAGCTCACGGCTTTTTAAGGGTTTATTCAGATGCTGGGAAATAGCCCATTTTAATAATTGTTTGCTTTCATGCAAGGTTTTCTGATCATTAAACCGGCTTTGGGCCATATTCAGCAGAGTCTGGCCGCTGATTAATAAAGCCTGTGCCTGGGTATTTTGCTGAAGAGACGGCCCGACATCCAGCTGGTAATAATATTGCCTGTCTGCACTGACCTTCTCACCACTGCTCTGATCCATTGTCAGGTTCAGGCCATAACCCAGAAACTCCAGTAATTTCAGCTCAAACAGCCGTAGAGGAATTTCATAATGAAAGTTGTCCTGGTCACTGTCATCAATGTGGCTGCTCAGCAGTTTCAGGACTTCATGATAAAGGTTGAAGATAGCCGAGCAGTCAGTATGAGCTGGCAAAAGATTTAGCAGCAGCTCATTAATATAGTAGGCACAATAAAGAGACTTACCCTTCAGGTTCCATTTTTCTGAATCCGCCTGTAGCAGCGCCTCTACCTGGGTCAGTGTCAGCAGATCGCCTTTACCGCTTAAACTAATAGTCAGTTTCTGAAAAGGCTGCAATAAGGCGTAACGGCTCTTTTTTGAATTTTTTACACCCCTGGCTACAGCGCTGAGCTTACCCAGTTCCTGCACAAAAAAATTAACAATCAGGCTGTTGTCCTGATAATTATAATGATGAAGAACCACCGCCGTTTTATGATCCAGTTTTATTCGGTCAGGCACCGTATTCATCAAAATAGCCTAGGCTTTTTAATGCACGCTCATCATCCGACCAGCCGTCCTTGACCTTAACCCAGAGTTTCAGAAACACTTTTTTGTTATACAGCCCTTCCATAGACAGTCGGGCCTGTTTGCCGATTTCCTTTAATTGCTGGCCTTTATGACCAATAATTATGCTTTTCTGATTATCCCTTTCAACCCAGATAATGGCCGCAATTTTAATCAGCTTTTCATCTTCTTCAAAAGCTTCCACTTCTACTGCCGTAGCATAAGGTACTTCCTGTCCCAGCAGGCGCATAATTTTTTCCCGAATCAGTTCAGCGGCCAGGAAACGATCCGATTTGTCCGTGATCTGCTCTTCAGGATAATAAGGGGGAGAAATATGCAGATGGGCTTCTATGGCTTTTTCCAGTTCCAGTACATTGCTGCCCTTGGCAGCTGAAACCGGCAGAACCTGGGCAAATTTGAGCTTCTTACTGATATTTTCCAGAAACGGCAGTAACAATTTCTTGTTTTTAATTTTGTCGGTTTTATTAACCACCAGAATCACCGGCTGGTCGCATTTTTCCAGCAAAGTAATCGCATACTCGTCTTCTGGGGTTAATCTAAGACCGTCCACGACAAAGACAATCACATCTACATCCTGCAGGGTCGTTAAGGCTTCACGGTTCATATAACGGTGAATAGCCCCTTTATAATTCTGGTGCAGTCCCGGGGTATCAATATAAACCGCTTGGGCGGTACGGGTAGTTTTAATACCCAGTAAACGGTGGCGGGTAGTCTGAGGCTTTTTGGAGGTGATACTGAGATGAAACCCCAGAATACGGTTTAACAGGGTGGATTTGCCTACATTAGGTCGACCGATAATAGCGACATAGCCGCTGCGGTAATCATCTGGAAATGAAGCACTGCCCTCTCCGGTGTTATCAGTATCGGTCATTGGCTTTTCTCAAAGATTTTTTCAAGCATTAATTCTGCACTTTTCTGTTCCGCCGCCCGACGGGTTTTGCCCTGGGCAGAAATGGTTTGCCCCAGTTCAGTTACTGTACAGTCCACCTGAAAAATCTGTGCATGTTCCTTACCGTTAACAGAAACCACTTTGTATTGAGGCAATTCGTATTTACGGGACTGAAGATATTCCTGCAGACGGGTTTTGGGATCTTTAAGATCAAGAGAAGTAATATTATCCAGACGGGTTTTATACCAGCTTAAAATACATTGACGAGCCTGTTCAATATCAGAGTCCAGAGTAATGGCGCCAATAATAGCTTCCATGGCATCAGCCAGAATGGAATCACGCCGGTAACCGCCGCTTTTGAGTTCTCCACCACCCAGTTTTAGATACTTACCGACTTCAAACTGACGGGCAATACTGGCCAGGGTATCCCCCTTAACCAGCAGAGAACGATAACGGCTTAAATTACCCTCACTATCCTCAGCCAGTCTCTGGTATAGCTCCTGGGCAATTACATATCCGATCACCGAGTCACCCAGAAATTCCAGCCGTTCATTATTATTTTTACCAATACTGCGATGACTTAAAGCCACTTTAAGCAGGCTGATATCTTTAAAATGATAACCCAGCCTAGTACATAAAGGATCGAGATTTTTTATCAATTTCTGACCAGCTCTACAGATTTTTCCCGCTCAAAAACAATATAGATGTTAGCTGCAAAATGCACCCGGTCTTCATAATCCAGGTAAACCACGACTTTATTGGGTTCTTTAACAATTTCAAAATCATCTTTGGTGACACTGCGAACCTGGTTAATCAACATACGGTTTTCAATTAAACGCCAGATCTGTCGTTTGGACTTCTGGGTAATACCAGGCTCTTCTTTTAAGGACTCCAGAATACGATCCATGGTGTGGTTACCCACCATAACGGGAGTCAGAATCATGGCCAGATAGGCAAAGAACAGAAAAATAGCAATAACAATTAACCATCCTACCAGTGTAAAGCCCTTTTGTTGTCTGTATTTTAAGCCCTGTTTAAGCATTTTATTTCCTTCAGATAATGGGAATTAAACATTAATTATTAGAAGTATAATCCATGTTATTGATTATTCAATAGTATTACCAATACGCTCCCAGAACAAACCGTGACCCACATCCCAGTTAAACCAGATCATAAAAGCCTTACCCACCAGATTATCCTGCGGCACCAGCCCCCAGAAACGGCTGTCATGGCTCTCATCACGGTTATCACCCATCATAAAATAATGGCCTTCTGGCACTACCAGGTCAATGTGCCCTTCTTTATAGAACTTTGAAAAATACATGTGGCTATAATCAGGTTTGCCGGGAACCAGCAGAATATTATGCTTAACGCCAAGTAAATCCTCATTTTTAAGAATAGCTCCGGTCATTTTCTCTCCGGAACCTTCCCCCTGGTATACGCCAATCAGTTCCTGCGGGATCATTTTACCATTGATATATAATACCTTGTTTTTATAAATCACGTGATCACCGGGCACACCGATAACCCGTTTTATAAAATTAATAGACGGATTCACAGGGTAACGAAAAACCGCCACATCCCCATTTTTGGGCTTTCCCGTATCCAGTATTTCCAGGTTTAAAACCGGCAGACGCACCCCGTAACTGAACTTGTTCACCAGAATAAAATCGCCTACCCACAGATTAGGCATCATGGACTGGGAAGGAATTCGAAACGGTTCAAAAATAAAGGAACGTAACAGCAGAACAATAAAGAATATAGGAAACAGGGATTTGGCATAATCCACAATCACCGGATCCGCCAGCAGTGCATCACGCTCCTGCTCGGTGAGTTCCTTACCTTTTTTATCCAGTTCGGCCTGCTGTCTGGCCTTGCGTTCCTTTTCCCATAAATATTTATCCATTAACCAGATAATGCCGGAGGCAAAGGTAAGTACCACCAGAACAAGTGCTATATCAAAATCCATTAGTTATCTCTTATTGTTAATTCCAGAAAGGCCTGTATTTATTAGATAGAGGCTTAATCATTACCAATATGCAGCACCGCTAAAAAGGCTTCCTGTGGAATTTCCACACGCCCAACCTGCTTCATACGTTTTTTACCCGCTTTCTGCTTTTCCAGCAGTTTACGTTTACGGCTGACATCACCACCATAACACTTGGCGGTAACATTCTTTCTTAAGGCCTTAACATTGGTTCGGGCAATCACCTTGGAACCAATAGCCGCCTGAATAGCCACATCAAACATCTGCCGCTGGATCAGTTCTTTCATTTTTTCGGTCAGTTCACGGGCGCGTTTCAGGGCAAAGTCTTCATGAATAATCAGTGACAGGGCATCTACGACTTCACCATTGATTAAAATATCCATTTTGACCAGTTTAGAGGCTTCAAAACGATCAAAGTGATATTCCAGGGAGGCAAAACCGCGACTGACGGATTTCAGACGGTCAAAAAAGTCCAGTACCACTTCGTTCATAGGCATTTCAAAGGTCATATTAACCTGATTGCCCACATACTGCATTTTCTTCTGGACACCGCGCTTTTCAATACACAGGCTGATCACATTACCCAGATATTCCTGAGGCATTAAAATATTGGCTATAATAATGGGTTCACGTATTTCTTCAATGGTGGAACGATCCGGCAGATCCGCCGGATTGTCAATTTCAATGATTTCGCCTTTGGTGGTCAGTACCTGATAAATAACCGTCGGTGCGGTAGTAATTAAATCCAGTTCGTATTCACGTTCCAGACGCTCCTGAATAATTTCCATGTGCAGCATGCCCAGGAAACCGCAGCGAAAACCAAAACCCAGTGCCTGAGACACTTCAGGTTCATAAAATAATGCCGCATCGTTAAGCTTTAACTTGGACAGCGCTTCGCGTAAACCTTCATAATCATCTGAGGTAACCGGAAATAAACCGGCAAAAACCCGGGACTGAATTTCCTTAAAGCCTTCCAGGGATTCCTTACAGGGGTGATGGGCTCTGGTCAGCGTATCACCAACCGGCGCCCCGTAAATATCCTTAATACCGGCAATCACATAGCCCACTTCTCCAGCGGTCAGGAAAGTTTTCTTTTCACGTTTGGGGGTAAAAATTCCTACGCCGTCCACAACATGGGTCTTGCCTGTAGACATGACCAGCATTTTATCTTTGACTTTTAAAGTACCCTGCATAACCCGCACCAGTGACACAACGCCAAGGTAGGAGTCAAACCAGGAGTCAATGATCAGGGCCTGCAATGGGGCATCCCGATCACCCTGCGGCGGTGGAATATGTTTGAACAGATACTCAAGCAGCTCATGCATACCTTCGCCGGTCTTGGCACTGACCATGGGGGCATCCATAGCATCCAGGCCAATGACTTCTTCAATTTCAGTCATTACCCGCACGGGATCGGCGGCCGGAAGGTCAATTTTATTCAGTACCGGCAGGACTTCCAGACCCTGCTCAATGGCTGTATAACAATTGGCCACACTCTGAGCTTCTACCCCCTGAGAGGCATCCACAACCAGCAAAGCGCCTTCACAGGCCGCCAGTGAACGGGATACTTCATAGGAAAAATCCACATGTCCGGGTGTATCAATAAAGTTTAGCTGGTAGGTATGGCCGTCATCAGCCTTATAATCCAGGGAAACGCTTTGTGCCTTAATGGTAATGCCCCGTTCCCGTTCAATATCCATGGAATCAAGCACCTGGGCCTGCATTTCACGTGCGGTTAATCCACCGCAGATCTGAATCAGTCGATCCGAGAGTGTGGACTTGCCGTGATCAATATGAGCAATAATTGAAAAGTTACGTATAAACTCGAGTTCAGCCACTTAGTACTTCCAGCATTAAAGGGTCAATAAAACCCGCAATTATAACAAATTATGGGTAGAAAGTAGAGTGATCAGGAAGGATCGGTTAATAACTTTTCAAAACCCGCCTTATCAAAAAAATAATGACAGATTTCATTACCTCCTGCATCGGTCAGTACCGGTATCAGTTGGTTGTATTTTTCTTTTAAGGCCGACTCTTTATCAATATTATGCATAATAATCGTCAGGCCATGGGAAGTTTCATAAGGCAGGAGTTCGGCATAAAGGTCTTCACACAGATGACAGCCGTTTCGGTAATAAAAATTAACGGTCACGGTTTATTCCAGATAACCTGTTTTGCTGATGCAAGAGGATTAACCTTGCGCAGAATAACCGGCTCATACTTTGTGTTCTGAGAGCCATGACTGGATTTTTTATGAGTCTGTTTCCGGGAACCTGTTTGACTGATAATTCGGGAATATTTCAAGCCTAACAGCAGTCCGATAACAGCGCCGATAATGGCCAGCAGATCAGTTCCCTGCGGCCACCATTGCCCGGCTATGGCTACACCGACTCCTGAAACAGCAATCATGGTTAAAATCGGCAGCAGATACAAAAGGAAGGAACCGGATAATAATTCAGCTTCATTGATACCAATAATAACCTGATCTCCGATTTTAGCCTGACAGGCATTTCGGCAACGAATATAGGCCGACTTATTGCCAAAAACTTTTGATAAAACCTGGGTACCGCAGCCGTTTTTTACGGAACAGGAGCCACAACTGGTCTGGCGTTGGGTTTCTACCCAGAGATAGTCCCCTTCCCTGTCTACTACCCGGGCCTGTTCTTCAACCATCAGGGCACCTTAATAGAGTCAAGTATTTTGAGCGCACCTTCAACCGGTATAGCACCAATAACAGTTATCTGATGAGTGCCAATGGTTTTACCGGCCACGGTCATAGGGCCCATGCGAACCACACCGCTGATATGTTTACTTTTATCAATAACATCTTCTATAAAAACCGATACATCAGCCAGACCATCACTGATCTGAAACTGTTCTGCATGACGATCACTATGTCCGATGCGGCCTTTACGATAGGATACCTGTTCATAACCGGCAGGAAATGACTGCAGATTTAAATATTTTTCAGTCGCCTGTTGTAAACCTGCAAAACGCTGATAACAGGAAGGAGCTGTCTGATGTTCTGATGCTGCAGCAATAACAGAAGGATAAAAGGCAATATCGGTAAACAGATACTGTTCCACAATTGCATTATCCGCACTGAGCAGCTGGTATTTCATCAATGTTGCAGATTGGGGTTCAAACCAGAGTTTATAGCTGTAACGATAAGGATCAGAAGCTTTAATGCCTACCCCTCTGGTTTCTATATCAGCTACTTTTCCGGATGGCACAGACTCAAACGTATAATATTTCTGCAACTGTTCAAACTGGTTATTAACCCGGAACGGAAAACTGGAAGATATGGCGTTAAACTGGTACTGCCAGCCGTTTTTCAAACTGCAGTACTGATTGACCAGCACTCTGGAATGAGTGCCCTGCGGTTGATCAATGTGGGTAAAAGATTCGACCACCTGGCCTTTATTATTAAGACTGCGATGAACCTTGATAGTCTGAACCTGGTCACCGTACAGATAGATAAAGGTACCGTCAAAAAGCTGACTAGCGCCACTGGCGACAAAGTTTGATAATAAATCCCTGATTGAATCGCCGGCAGACACCTGCGACAGGGGAAAAAGGCTCAAAAAAAAGGCCGCAAGGGTAACGGTAATGCCTCTTGCAGCTGATGCCTGATATTCACTCATTGAAACAACACGGGCATTACTCATTGATTTGATAACTGGCCTCTCTAATCTGTGGCTGTAAGGTATAAGCTGCCCGATGAACTTCATGATCATTCAGATACTGTCTGACCTGACGAGCCAGCTCAGGATCGGCTTCCACCCACTGATACTGCTGTTTTAACTGACGATTGGAAATAGTTGCCCCGGTACCGGATACCAGGGTAGCCGGTAACTGGGCAGAAGCCTGTATTAGTGAAGAGGTATAACTATTATCTATAGCCGTGTCAGCAACGTTAATTCCTGCACCGCTGCCTTCCGGGTTGTTATTAAACTGCTGCAGGGTAAACAGGGGAACAAACATAACCGAAGCCGCCACCGAAAGCCCGCTGACCAGTTTATGTCCCATAATGGTTTTAAACAGACTGGATCGGGTAACATCTTCAATTTTTGGCTGCACCAGTTCACTATCGTTTACATGATAAGCCGGCAGTTCTTCCAGTTGGGCAGAAACAGACTCCAATACGTTATTTTTCAGTAATGCAGGATGTACCTGTTCATGAATGACATCACTGACCAGCTGGGTACGCCTGTAGTGCGCTTTATAATCCGGATCTTTAAGCAGTTTATCAACCACCTCTGTAATTTCCTGATTAGACAGTTCTGCATCAAGAAAAGCAGATAAAATTTCCTGTGATTCCGGTTTAGACATATTGACTACACTCGTTGTTGTATTGTTTACTGTATTGTTACTGCCAGAGCTACTATTACTGTCAGTGCTGCTATAAAATTACAAGAGCTTTTCATCGCTTTCACCCTCCAGAATTACAACCTTAATCCCCTGTTTTTTCAGGGATATACTGCTTAGTTTCATATTCAGGCTATAAGTTCCCTGATTTCCTTATAAATGGCCTCCCTGGCTCTGAAAATTCTTGATCGAACCGTCCCTACCGGACAGTCAATAACTTTTGCAATTTCATCATAACTCATGGCCTCAAACTCTCTGAGTGTAATGGCCACTTTAAGTTCTTCCGGCAAGTCTGAAATAGCCTGATCAATGGCTTCCTTAATTTCCTGTTTTATCATGTTCGCCTCGGGAGTCGAGTTGTCATGCAAAACAGCATCACCATCATAATATTCGGCTTCTGTGGCATCCACATCAGAACGCGGCGGTCTTCGACTTTGTGCCGTTATATAATTTTTAGCTGTATTAATAGCGATACGGTACAGCCAAGTATAAAAGGCACTGTCACCGCGAAAACGCGGCAATGCCTTATACGCCTTAATAAACGACTCCTGAACCACATCGAGAACATCATCGCTGTCACGGACATAGGGGACAACCAACTTGGCCAGTTTATGCTGATATTTGATTACCAGTAAATCAAATGCACTTTTATCACCCCGTTGTACTCGTTTTATTATCTCCAGATCAATTTTATTCTGCGATTCATTATCGCTCATTGGTTCCTCATTAGTATCAAAAAAGTCATTGGCTCAATATACCATTTTTAAGCCTTAATGGACATTGCCAACGCTTCTGTATTTAGGACAGATATACCGTTAATTAGTTCCGGTTTATTAGAATAATATCCATAAATCTTATCAGAGCTTAATGGCGTAAACATACTTTTAATAATTCTTCATATGTATGATCTTTAGGAATTGAAATAAAGCCAATTTGATGCTCAAATAGTTGTTATTCAGGCAATTATTCATCAACAAAAAGGCTTCAAATGAGAAGTACCACATTATCAAAAAAACTAAAAGTCGTATTGAGTGAAAAGAAACTTAATAAACTGGGCAAAA
>JBHNNM010000018.1:0-15539 GCA_048563625.1 Gammaproteobacteria bacterium
TCCGGCTTTTGTGGCTCAAATTTATTTCCGGTTTGATGGGGTGTTTTATCAAAGCGGAACATCAGCCGCGTTAAACCTGGCTTGAGGTCAGGCTTAAAACAGTATTATTCAGGTTGAACTATATCCGTACGGCTAGGGCTAAGGGGCTGGGAACCATGCGGGTTATTGGTCTGCATGCCCTGAAAAATGCCATGCTGCCGGTAATTACTCTGATTGGCCTGCAAATTGGCGCGCTGCTGGCCGGTGCCGTGATCACTGAAATGGTGTTTTCCTGGCCGGGGCTGGGGCAGTTAACCATTGAGTCTATTCAAAAGCGTGACTATCCTGTGGTACAGGCCTGTATTTTATTGATCAGTACGACTTATGTGGTTATCAATACCCTGACGGATATTGTTTACGGTATGCTGGATCCGAGGATACGTATCAGCCAATGAATAAGCTGCGTTCCTTTAATACGGGGTTTTATTTTTCCTCAGCTGTTTTAATTGTCTGGCTGCTGATGGTTTTATCCGTACCGTTTCTGGAACTGCATCCCAATACGGTCAGTCTGGAAAAAATTCTGAACTTACCGGATGCGGACAGTTTTCTGGGCTATGATGATCTGGGACGGCCATTGTTTGATCGCCTGCTTGCCGGTGCTTATACTTCGTTTACAGTGGCTTTCGGGGTGGTGCTGGTATCATTGTTTATTGGTACAGCGATTGGTGTTTTAAGCGGTTATGCCGGTGGGCAGTGGGATCACCGGATTGTGCGTATTATTGATATTTTTATGGCTTTTCCCGGTATTTTGCTGGCTATTGCTCTGTCGGGGCCGGGGATAGGGTAATGTTATTATTGCTTTAAGTGTTGTGGGCTGGGTGGGCTTTGCCCGGTTGTCCAGGGCTCAGGTGATGTCTATTAAGCAAAGTGAGCATGTGCTGGCAGCCAGGGCGCTGGCTGCTTCTCACGGGCGGATTATAGGCTATCATATCTTACCTTTGATTATTGCGCCGTTATTGATTGAGCTGACCTTTGGTATTGCCATTATTGTGATTGCTGAGGCGGGGCTGTCTTTTCTTGGGCTGGGGATTCAGGCACCGGAGGCTTCCTGGGGGAGCATGATCCGGGACGGGGCGCAGTATTTGTTGATGGCGCCGCATATGGTGCTGGTGCCGGGGGTGCCGTTGATGCTGGTGGTGATGGCGGTGAATATGGTGGGGGATGGAGTGCGGGACTGGCTGGATGTTACGGGGAAAAAGTGATGGTGTTTTTTTGGGGGAAATAAATGTGATCCGTATCAGAGTCCAGGTGGCTCTTGCTGAAGACGCCGTGAACCCGTCCATGGGGGCTTTTCGGAAACATCCCTGTTTCCGAAACTTCAGCAAGAACCACCTGAACTCCGATACTCCGAGGATTGGTTTTAAGTTGTGTTATTCACTTTTTGGTGGAGTGGGGAGAGAGGTGGTAAAAATAATAATGAAAATTAAAAATTAAAAAAGGAAAAAATATGACGCTGGGTGCTGTAATGGTGGATATTGAGGGGTATGAGCTGACGGCGGATGACCGGGAGTTGCTGTCAGATCCGGCTGTGGGTGGGGTTATTTTATTTAGCCGGAATTTTCATTCTCTGGAGCAGGTGGAGAAGCTGGTTAAGGATATTCATTCCATCAGGACGCCGCGGTTGCTGACAGCGGTGGATCAGGAAGGCGGGCGGGTGCAGCGGTTTCGGGATGGGTTTACTATTCTGCCGGCTATGCGTCGTTTTGGGGGAATTTATGATACTGATCAGGCCCTGGCACTGGAGCTGTCTCATCAGTGCGGCTGGTTAATGGCCAGTGAGATCCGTTCTACCGGGATTGATATCAGTTTTGCGCCGGTGCTGGATCTGGATAAGGGGATCAGTATGGTGATTGGGGATCGAGCGTTTCATAGTGATCCTTTTGTGGTGGGCAAGCTGGCGCAGGCATTTACTCAGGGGATGAAAGAAGCGGGGATGCAGGCGACCGGTAAGCATTTTCCAGGGCATGGTTCTATTGCGGCGGATTCTCATGTAGCTATGCCGGTGGATGACCGGCTGTTTGTGGATATTGAGCTGGAGGATTTAAGGCCGTTTAAGTTTATGATTGATGATGGCATTAATGCTTTAATGATGGCTCATGTGATTTATTCCAGGGTGGATCCGCAGCCGGCGGGTTTTTCTGCTTTCTGGATGAAAACGCTGTTAAGAGACAGGCTGCATTTTCAGGGGGCGGTATTCAGTGATGATTTGAGTATGGAAGGGGCGGTGATTGCCGGGGATTATATTCAGCGGGCGCAACTGTCTCTGCAGGCCGGATGTGATATGATCCTGGTCTGTAATAACCGGGCGGCGGCCTGGGATGTGGTGCGCAGCTTAAAGGGCTATAGTGATCCGGCTTCCAGTTTGAGGTTATCACATATGCATGGTCAGCATTTTGTCAGTCGGGAGACTCTGGTTTCTGAACCACGCTGGAAAGAAGCCCGTGCCATGCTGACAAAATATGTAGAAGAACCGTCACAGGATCTGCTGGATCTGACGGATTATCAGTAAATTCTATGTTAGATGAAAATAATCAAGGCTTAAGAGGGTGGTATGGATTCTGCTGAATTTGAATTAAAACAGTGGTTGTTACAGGTGGATTTTTTACGCGGTGACGGATTATGGATCACCGAGGCTTTTTTAATCATCCTGATAGCACTATTATTTAACTTTTTTCAGAAAAGAATAATCTACAAGGTAAAAAAGAAGCTCGAAACCACTAAAAATCCATGGGACGATGCCCTGCTGGATTCTCTGGCTAAGCCTATCTCTGCCTTTATCTGGTTCTGGGGTATAACTACTGCAGCCAATGTGATTGCTGATGCCAATAATGTCAATGTATTTGACAAACTGGTGGTTCCGGTACGTGAAGTCGGTATGATTTTAATCTTTACCTGGCTGGCTCTGCGTATTGTGGTCCGGGCAGAACGTAATATTATTAATATCGGGCGTAAAAAAGATTCCAGTTATTATATAAGCACCATTCAGGCGGTTGCCAAGTTAATTCGTGCCTCAATTTTTATTACCGGTGCCCTGATTATGCTGCAGGAACTGGGGGTCAGTATTTCCGGTGTGCTGGCCTTTGGTGGCATTGGTGGTATTGCCGTGGGTTTTGCAGCCAAGGATCTGCTGTCCAACTTTTTTGGTGGTCTGATTATCTACCTGGACCGTCCTTTTGCGGTAGGTGACTGGATCCGTTCACCGGATCGGAATATTGAAGGTACGGTTGAAAATATCGGCTGGCGGCTGACCATGATTCGTACTTTTGACAAGCGTCCGCTGTATGTTCCCAATTCTACTTTTGCCAATATTGCCGTGGAAAATCCATCCCGTATGACCCATAGACGGATTAAGGAAACCATTGGCGTGCGTTATGAGGATGTGGATAAGCTGGATGAGATCCTGGTGGATATCCGGGTGATGCTGGATTATCACGATGAAATTGACTCAACGCAGACTTTAATGGTTAATTTTAATGAGTTTGCTCCGTCATCACTGGATTTTTTCATTTATACTTTTACTAAAACTACCAACTGGATTAAATACCACAAGGTAAAACAGGATGTCCTGTTCCGTATTATTCAGATCATTGAAAAACATGGTGCAGAAGTGGCCTTCCCGACATCTACAATTCACCTCAGTGGTGAATTAACTCAGCTGGAACCGCCGTATGCGGGAGCGGCAGATGCAGGTACAGGTACAGATAAAAGCTAACAGGGGATATACGTGGCTGATAAATTATTAATTGTAATGGTCAATACCGATCCAAATAACAGTGCCGAACTGGGCGCTCCCTTTTTTCAGGCAACCGTGGCTGCTGCAATGGAATACGAAGTAGAAGTTATTTTGACCGGGCGCTCCGGGGAACTGGCGGTGCGCGGTGTAGCAGAAAAGCTGTTTATCAAACCGGACAGTGAACAGACTGTTTATGATTATATACGGGAAGCCTATAAGGCCGGGGTTAAATTCAAGGTGTGTACACCGACCCTGGATTTATGGGGCGATGACCTGATCCCTGAAATTACCGAAACCATTGGCGGAGCCTATGTGATTTCGGAAACAATGGATGATAATACCGTTACCTTTACTTATTAATTAAAAAAGACAAAACATGACCCAAATCAATACGCTTCTGCAGGAATGCTGGCAGGTTAAAGAACAGGCTGACTGTTTATACAGCAAAGAACAGGTACATGAGGCCGTTAAGAATCTGGCTGAAGAGATCACGGAGCAGCTGGCGGATGCCAACTTACTGGTGCTTGGTGTTATGAATGGTGCCATTATTCCCATGGGACTGCTGCTGACTGAACTGGATTTTCCCCTGCAGGTTGATTATATCCATGCCACCCGCTATCGGAATAAAACCACGGGCGGTGAATTAAAATGGCTGAACAAGCCCCGTATTGAGCTTAAAGACCGTAATATACTGCTGGTTGATGATATCCATGATGAGGGTATTACCCTGGATGAAATAAAAAAATACTGTCTGGATGAAGGAGCTGAACAGGTTCACAGTGCGGTTCTGGTGAATAAAAAACACGACAGAAAAAACGATACCCGGCCTGACTTTTCAGCGCTTGATGTACCGGACCGTTACGTGTTTGGTTTTGGCATGGATTACAAAGGTATGCTCAGAAATGCTCCGGGTATTTATGCGGTAAAAGGTTTATAAAGGGGCTTTAGTTTATGACGGAAAAGAAAAGTGATAAAAAATTTGTCATTATCGGCGGCACCGGTCTGACCGAACTGGAGAACCTGGAAATTGTCCGCCGGGAAATTGTTATGACTTCCTTTGGAGAGCCTTCTTCAGCACTGGCTTTTGGCTGTATTGACGGTGTTGTTGAACAGGAAGTGGTATTTATGGCTCGTCATGGCCATGCTCATAATATTCCTCCGCATATGATTAATTACCGGGCCAATATCAAGGCACTTAAATCAGTAGGTGTAACCAGTATTTTTGCCATTAATGCCGTAGGCGGTATTCGTGACGACATGGTTCCCGGTACCTTGGCCGTGCCGGATCAAATTATTGATTATACGACCCGCCGGGTAAATACTTTCTTTGAAAGTAATCTCAGTCATGTCACTCATATTGATTTTTCCTGGCCCTATAACAAACAACTCAGTGAACAGGTCTTTGATGCCGCGCAGCAGCAGGGTATTGATATTATTAAGGGTGGAACCTATGCTGCAACCGAAGGGCCGCGACTTGAAACAGCAGCAGAAATACAGCGCTTAAAACGAGATGGCTGTGATATGGTAGGTATGACCGGTATGCCGGAAGCGGCTCTGGCCAGGGAGTTGAATATGGATTATGTGTCCATTTGTGTTAATGCTAACTGGGCGGCCGGGATCAGTGACGAATTAATTACTATAGAGGCCATTGACCGAAATCTGGTTAATGGTATGGCTAAAGTGCGTCAGTTACTGGCACAGCTTATTTCACAATTTTAACTCAGATCCTTAGTCTTACATATGGCAGCTTATAATAAAAAAAATCAGACCTTCTGGGCGGTTATTCCGGCCGCCGGGGTAGGTAAGCGTATGGGTGCCAGTATCCCTAAACAGTATCTGCCTCTGGCAGGTAAAACCGTACTGGAGCAGACACTGGATGTGTTTGTTAAGCATCCGGAGATTACCGGTATTATTGTGTCTGTTACGGACGGTGATCCATACTGGCAGGATATTACTGGTCATTATAAGGCTATTAATAAACCGCTGCTGGTGGCTTCAGGTGGTGAGGAGCGATGTCATTCCGTACTTAATGCCCTGACTGAGTTATCGGCTCAGATAGAAGAACATCACTGGGTACTGGTTCATGATGCGGCACGCCCCTGTCTTCTGGCTTCTGATATTGACCGACTGATTAATGAGCTGGCGGACAGTGACTGTGGCGGTTTACTTGGACTGCCTATGGCTGATACGGTTAAACGCTGTAATTCAGACAGAGAAGTGCTGGAAACCGTTGACCGTAGTGAACTCTGGCGTGCTCTGACTCCGCAGATGTTTCCCCTGGGGCTGCTGAAAAATGCCCTGGAAGATGCTATCAATAATAAGACACTGGTCACTGATGAAGCGTCTGCTGTAGAACAGCAGGGTCTGAAGCCTAAAATGGTGGAAGGACAGCCCGGTAATATTAAAATTACTCATCCCGGTGATCTGCAGCTTGCAGAACAGTTTTTTAATGCCTTGTCGGGTAATAAAACCATTCAGGTTAAATAAATCAGGTAAATAAAATGTTAAGAATTGGTCATGGGTATGATGCCCACCGTTTCAGTGATGCCTCGGGGCAAAGTGATAATACCTATATCACTATCGGCGGGGCAAAAATCCCTTATACTCATGAATTACTGGCTCATTCTGACGGCGATGTACTGGTTCATGCGTTATGCGATGCCCTGCTGGGCGCCCTGGCATTAGGGGATATCGGCAAGCATTTTCCAGACAGTTCCGATGAGTTTAAAAATATTGACAGCCGTATCCTGCTGACACGGGTTATGGAGGAGGTCAGCCAGTCAGGCTATCGGATTGCCAATGTGGATATGACCATTATTGCCCAGGCGCCTAAAATGGCGGCACATATTAACACCATGCGCAATTACCTTGCATCTGATCTGAAGGTTGATTTATCACAAATTAATATCAAGGCGACCACCACAGAAAAAATGGGTTTTACCGGTCGTAAGGAAGGTATAGCGGCTCATGCCGTAGTATTATTACAGAGTGTCGATACTAATGCCGAAAATGATCAGGCCGGATAATGTCTGAAGCCCCTGAATCATTTCCCATACTGACACTGGAACAGATGGCCTATGCTTATGCTGAGCCATCGGGGACAGCTGAATTTAAGAGCCGGCCGGAAGATTTTGTGGTTCGGGAAACTCTGAGTTTTGAACCGGACAGGGATGGCAAGCACGCCTGCCTGTACATTGAAAAGACTAATACCAATACCGAATGGCTGGCCCGGCAGCTGGCTCGTTTTGCTGGTGTGGAAGCTAGGGAGGTCGGCTATGCCGGTCTCAAAGACCGGCAGGCCGTAACGTCGCAATGGTTTACTGTTAAGCTTGAAGGTGTAGAAAAACCAGATTGGGAGAAACTGCAATTAGATGGTGTGCGCATTATACACAAGACCTGGCATCGAAAAAAATTAAAATGCGGTTCGATTAAGCATAATCAGTTTATGATTACTCTGCGCAATATCCAGGGCGTATCAGTCATAGAAATTGAACAGAGCATTGAAAAAATTGCTCAACAGGGTGTACCCAACTATTTTGGACCACAGCGTTTTGGTCATAATTATAATAATCTGCATCGTGCTGTACGCTGGTTTAAACGGGAAATTAAAATCAAAAAACGCAATGAGAAAAGCATGACCTTATCGTCTGCCCGGTCCATGGTGTTTAACCAGATGCTGTCTGAACGTATCAGGCGGCTCGGCTGGAATACTATAGCCAATGGTGAAGTCATGATGCTTGATGGCACCCGCTCAGTTTTTACGGCTGAAACTATCGATACAGAACTGCAGTCGCGTTATAATCAGACTGATATTCATCCGACTGCGCCACTATGGGGCAGAGGAAAATTACAGAGCAGTGCTGATATACTGGCACTGGAACAGCAGACGGCTGAACAACTGGCACAATTGTGTCCGGCTCTGGAAAATCAGGGCTTGCAGCAGGAACGCCGTTCGGTTAGATTAATGCCGAAAAACATACAGGTCAGTTTTAATACAGCGGATAAGCTGTCAGCTGAGCTGCGTTTTAATTTACCTTCCGGAAGCTATGCAACAGCGGTTTTGCGGGAATTGATTAATATAAATTAGTGCACCAACTTTCCCCAATATTCCCTCTCCCTATGGGAGAGGGCCAGGGTGAGGGTACTATATTAAGGTTTAGAGAAGTGCCACCGTTTTACAGATTAACTGTTTTTATTTTCCTCATGGTTTCAGCCCCCGGACTGTTTGCCGGAAACAGCTAGGTTAATCTGGCTTCAGTTAGTGCTGCCGTTGTGGACTTAAAGACAGGTAAAACCTTATTAAATAAAAACAATGATATTGTCATGCCGCTGGCGTCTATTACCAAGCTTATGACGGCTATGGTGGTACTGGATGCCAAGCAGTCTTTAAAAGAAAAAATACGCTTCAGCAAAGAAGACAAGCAGAATATCAATAATTATTATTCCCGCATTCGTATTGATTCTGAACTCAGTCGGGGTGATGTTATGAGAATTGCTCTGATGTCATCTGAAAACCTGGCCGCTGCTGCACTGGGCAGAAATTATCCCGGCGGTATGAAGGCTTTTGTTAAGGCCATGAATAAAAAGGCCAGATCGCTGGGCATGAAGCATAGTTATTTTGTGGATTCTTCCGGCTTATCCGAAAACAATGTAACCACTGCTGCGGATCTGGCGAAAATGGTGGCCGCAGCTTATAAATATAAAAAAATCCGGGAATATACCACCACCAAAACTTTTACCGCCCGCTTTAGACGCCCCCGATATGTGCTGGGCTATACCAATACCAATACCAATGTGCTGGTACGTGCAGGAAAAAAAGATGTGCTGCTCAGTAAAACCGGTTACCTGGATGAATCCGGCCGCTGCCTGGTGATGGTGCGTCAGATCGTCAGAAAAAAAGTAGTGATGGTGTTGCTGGATTCATTTGGTAAACGCAGTCCCATTGGTGATGCCAATCGCATTAAAAAATGGCTGGTCAGCGGGAAATCCGGAAAAATTTCCCGGGCTGCGCTTAATTATGAGCAGATGAAAATTGCCTATTATTCATCTTTAAAATAGTTATTTCTTAGGCCGAAACGGCTTAATCACATCCTCATTACATTCAAGATAAGGTCCTTCAATTAAGTCAATGCAGTAAGGGACAGCAGGGAAAACCGCATCTAGGCATTCCCGGATGGACTTGGGTTTGCCGGGCAGGTTTATAATCAATGACTTGCCCCGGATACCGGCTGTCTGGCGGGACAATATGGCAGTGGGTACATACTGCAGACTGACCTGGCGCATCAGTTCGCCAAAGCCAGGCATCATTTTTTCACAGACATTTTCGGTAGCTTCCGGAGTCACATCCCGTTTAGCCGGGCCGGTACCGCCGGTGGTCACAATTAAACAGCACTGTTCATGATCCGCCAGCTCTATCATGGCATGTTCTATATCATCCTGGATATCAGGAATAATGCGGTAAACGGGCTCCCATTCAGAGCTCAGATAGTCTTTCATCGTATCAATAATGGCCTGACCGGACAGGTCTTCATAGACACCGGCACTGGCACGATCAGAGGCAGTAATAATTCCAATTTTTGCTTTCATTGCGGCTTACTCATTTGGTTATCGGTTCATTAGGCGTTATTATAGCAAGCTAATTTCACATTAAGAAAATTTAATCAAAATAATTAGAATGATAAATACAAATGAGCATTTTAATGCTTTAGAGCTTAACCCCCCTTTATCCCCCTTTAAAAAAGGGGGAATTAAGAGCAGAGCAATTTCCGGATGGATGCTAATTATATGCCTGTGGTTTAATTCAGCAGTCGCTACGGTTTTTGAATTGCCGGAAGATCCGAATGAAGGAGTCATCGGTGATCCGACCAAACCTTTTTATACTCATGCAAAAGAAGAAGATACCCTGCTGGATGTGGCACGACGTTATGATATTGGGCAGAATGAAATCTTATTATTGAATCCTGGTGTGGATCGCTGGCTGCCCGGTACTAAAGTGGATATTTTTATCCCGACCAGCCGGGTATTGCCGGATACTCCCAGAGAAGGGATAACCCTGAACCTGCTGGAATACCGTGTGTATTATTTTCGTCCTGATAAGAAAATGGTTGAAACTCATCCCGTCAGTATTGGCCGCCAGGACTGGAATACGCCTATAGGCAAGACAAAAATTGTGCAGAAAAAAGCCAACCCGACCTGGACACCGCCGGAATCCATTAAAAAGGAGCATCTGGAAAAGGGCGATCCTCTCCCTGGAGTAGTTCCGGCTGGACCGGATAATCCCCTGGGTTTATTTGCACTAAGGCTGGGTATTCCCGGTTATTTAATTCATGGTACCAATAAACCTTATGGTGTGGGTATGCGTGTCAGTCACGGCTGTGTGCGTATGTATCCTGAAGATATTGAAAAACTGTTTCCTGAAGTCAAAGTGGGTACGCCGGTGTATATTGTCAATCAGCCGGTAAAAGTCGGCTGGTGGAAAAAGAAAATTTATATTGAAGTGCATCCCCAACTTGAAGGGGAAGAATTGCCTTATGAAGAACTGTATGAAAATGCCATGGAGTTGATCCGTAAAGCTTTTTTCAGGTATCACTACCAGCCGGAACTGGTGGTAGAGGCCCAGGCTTTAAAACAGGCACTGGAAGAGAAGAACGGTCTGCCTGTGGCTATTACGCGTATAGTCGAACAGACTGAACCGGTTGAAGAGCTTTTTTAGTACGAATCACTTTAGTATTTATTGATGAGGACAAAGCATGGCCTAGTTATCATGACCACTTTTGGCCATTTTCTCCAGAGAGGCCATAACATCTATACTGGGATCTTCCATCGCTTTTAATGATCTGAGTGCGCTCTCAAGTTCTTTATTGTAAAAAGCATTGAGTGCCTCAATACCGGCAGTGTGCACTTTAATATGAGGCGCGGTTCAATTTCGGTATAGCCGGGTAACTGGGAGAAACGATGTTTGTCGTCACCTTCATAATACCATTTGCCCAAGCGGCACAGGGTATGGTCACTCATGTCAGCCGCCGTTTTACTGCTTAAGCCCATAAATACTTTGTAAATTTCAAATTTAAATACAAGGTGATCCACTTTGGCCAGTTCAACAAAGCTTCTCAGGGCTGAAGATGAAATGGTTAGTTCCATCTGTTGAGATAGATCCAGAAGTGATTTCATTTCAGTAACGGCTTTTTCACCGCTGGATCCGTATTCATTGGCTTCTTCAGCGACCTTTTCCATGGATTGCTGCGTTTTTTCAGTATCAGCCTGGATTTTATCCACCAGTGCAGATATTTCCTTGGTGGCTACATTGGCTCTTTCGGCCAGGCCTCGAACCTCATCAGCAACCACAGCAAAACCTCGTCCCTGTTCGCCGGCACGGGCCGCTTCAATGGCGGCATTTAATGCCAACAGGTTTGTCTGTTCTGAAATATTGCTGATGACTTTTACAAAACTGCCAATGTCATCAGCATGTTTATTTAGCCCTTTTACCGCTTCGGAATTTTTAGCACTATCCTCAGACATTTTATGCAGGCTACTGGCAATAATGGTGATGTTATTTTGGCTTTTGGTGGAAACCTCAGCAGCCTTAAAAGCTGTTTCTTTTTCTTCTTTTAGTTCAACAGCCATAGTTTGCAACGATGATTGAAAATCATTGAGTGATTTTCAAAAAACCTGAAAAGTATTAAAAATACCATTACTGATAGTCTGCCTGTTTTTAGAATCCTGTAGTTCCTGTTCCAGTTGTGCAATACGCTGCTCTGCAGTACTTAGAGCATTCCTGTTATTATCATTCTCCTGTTTTAATGTCTGTAACTCTTCCTGAGTTTGTTGTAGTTGTTTTTTACATTTGGAAGATATAAACATATGTTCAATTCTCTGGCTTGGTTAGCTTATATAGGTATTTAATTTATATATCGGTTATGGGCTAAAATTCTTTAGAAATATTTGCCTGAAATAGCCAATATATTTTGTATATCTTAAGTACATATTAAATCGGGGTGGTATTAGAAAAATGCAAGGCAGGATGAAAAAATAACTGGATATTTAACTCTTTTCCCTCTTCTGATAAGAGGGAAAAAGAGTAGCACAGAAAACTTACTTCATCATGGATTTTTTAAACATACGATCCAGTTTGCTATTGGTGTCATTAGCAGTCTGTTCGGCACGATTAGCGGTTGCTTCTGCAGCTTTTGAGCGTTCATTAGCTTCGGCAGCCTGTGCTGAAACTTCTTTCATCTGGGCTTTAAGCTGATCCACATCAGACTGTAATTGTGAATTGGCACAACCTGTGGCCAGAACGGCGATAAATACAACAGCCATTATTCTAGAGATACTTTTCATTGGGCGACTCCTTATTTTTTATAAGCTATGCTTTCAGTCAATGATTATTTGTATGAGTATCTTATTATAAACTTTATTGAGACAATTGGCTAATATAGCAACCGGTATTTTGTCTATAAAATAATATATAGTCCGTTTTTTTACTTTACAACCACTGTAGTACCCATTTTAACCCATTGTTTTAACTGTTCTATCTGCTCATTGTCCAGTGCAATACAGCCGTGAGTCCAGTTCATAGTTTCATGAATTTTTTTATCTGCACTGCCCAGTCCATGAATACCTATCATGCCTCCCAGGGGGGTATTCTGGGGAGGAACCTGGTTATTTTTATGTGCTTTGACTATGCTGCGATAAGTGCTGGTATTTGCCAGTCCTGACTGCAGGGCTTTATAGGCATTGTCAGTAGAGGGATAGTCAAAACCGAAAAACAGCTTATAACGGCTTTTTTTATTAACCCAGCTGATCTTATAGGTACCCAGAGGTGTAGTATCATCTCCCCGGCGTTTTTTAAAACCAGAACCGTTACGCCCAATGGCAATATTTTTAAACTGCACCAGAGTAATATTTCCCAGCTTAACGTCCAGTGTCAGGTTTCTGGTATCCACCAGCAGCCAGATATCACTCTTTTCCTGAGCTGAATTTACCTGAGCAGGAAATAGTAGGGTCAGGGAAAGGAGTAAAATAACAAAAAGATGATTCAATTTAAGCATAACTTATTGCGTGTTTCTAATTGTCCTTAAACTGCAGATAGCGATTTAAATAAAGCAGTAAAAACAGGACCGGAACCCCCATTAAACTGGCCACCAGGAAGAAATTGGAATAGGCGATATTTTCCACAATACTGCCGGAATAGCCGCCGATGAGTTTGGGCATGAGTGTCATTAATGAGCTGAAAACGGCATATTGCACAGTGGTAAAGGAAATATTAGTCAGGTTAGATAAAAATGCCACAAAGGCGGCACTGGCCAGACCGGCGGAAAGATTGTCGGCAGAAATGACCAGATAAAGCAGCACAATATCATTGCCTGCCGAGGCCAGCAGCATAAACAGCAAATTAGTGGCAATGGTGAGAAAAGCGCCCAGAAACAGAACCTTCATAACGCCGTAACGAACTGCCAGAATACCGCCTAAAAAGCCGCCGAAAATAGTCATAAACAGACCAAAGGTTTTTACTACCGTGGCAATCTGGGTTTTGGTAAAGCCAATTTCCTGGAAAAAGACATTGGCAATAACACCCAGTACAATATCTGATACCCGGTAAAAACCGATAAAAATCAGCAGGACGATGGCGATAACTTTGCCGTAGCGGATAAAAAAATCTTTGACCGGATCAATATAGGATTCAAAAATCAGCTCTTTTTCCACAAACTTAAATAAGGAGAGTATATAAATAGCACCGCTGACTACCACAAATGATAATAGTAAACGCAGGGTTTCCAGTATAAAGCTGCTGACGGGCAGACCCAGGTAAGCCGCCAGGGCAAGTTTCGCTGAGTGAACGGGGTTGCTTAACAGCACCATAGTGCCAATAAAAATAATAACACACAGGACAAACAGGGCCAGAAACTTCAGGTATTGTTGAGTAGTATGACGACTGATGTCCAGCTTACTGCGTTCCGGTTCCGGGATCACCAGGGTGGTTACCATACCTACCAGCATCAGGCAGGCCATGGCCAGATAGGTCCAGTGCCAGGCTTCAAAACTGTAACTGCCTTTAACAGAGCCCAGAATGCTGGCCAGAACCAGAGCACCGGCACCGGAAGCCAGCATACCTAAACGATAACCGGCAATATAGGTTGAAGACATTAATGCCTGCATAGAGGGTTCAGCAGATTCAATTCGATAGGCATCAATGACAATATCCTGGGTGGCTGAGGAGAACCCCAGTAAAATAGCGGCAAAGGCCATGATCAGAAGTTCATGTTCTCCCTGAGAGGGGTCAATAAACGCCATTAGTGCAATGGCACTGAATACCAGGCATTGAGAGACTAGAAGCCAGGCTCGACGTCGGCCTAAAGTTCGGGTTAAAAACGGCAGTGGCAGCCGGTCAATGAGTGGCGCCCATAAAAACTTGAAAGAATAAGCCAGTGCCGCCCAGCTGAAATAAGTGACTGTGGAACGCTGGATGCCGGCTTCCACCAGCCAGAGTGACAGGGAAGAAAAAATCAGCAGCAGCGGAATGCCGGCAGAAAAGCCCAGAAACAGCATGGTAATGATCTGAGGGCGTAAAAAGGCTCTCAGGCTATCCTGCCAGCTAGCAGTAATAATTTTGGGCATTTAAATAAACAGTCCTTTTTTAAAATTGGGCTGGAAGTTGGTCTGAAATTTGATAAAGTTCAGGGCATTTAATAAGCAGGTGAGAGTAACATATTTCATGGGGTGATAATAAAATAAGCTATGATTCAACCTGTGCTTTAACTCATGCTTCAACTTATGCTTCAATTATCACTTCATCCACACCATGAAATTGCTGGATTTTCTCTATTACTTTATTCAGCAAAGGCTGTAATTGCCTGGAAAACAGAATTTCCCGGTTTATACCTTCCATCCAGCCATACAGGGAATGGCAGAGCTGCTGTTCCGTATGAATATTGAACTGTACATCATGAAGAATTTTGGCGTATTCACTATGGGTTGGGGCGACTTCCAGTTTATTAAACACTTCAGCTAAAGCTTCCATTATGGGGAGCATTGCTTCCTGCAGGTCAAAGTCGGACGGTGTATAGCTTTTCTGGGTAGAAGAAACCGCATTAACCCAGATCCTGAAGGTACATTTCTGCAGACTGTGGTACAGCGGTTCGTCGCTGATCAATAACATCAGCAGGTTTTTAGGGCTGGCTCGTAATGAGTTATTGGCATAACTCCATTCACAGGATTTGATAAACTGATAAATCCGGATATGTTCCTTAAAATCTGCCGCTTGCAGCTGATCCAGAATTAATACCGTATCTTCGCCTTCACTAAAGGCACAGGCTTCACTCATAATATGGTCAAAATCCGATACCGGCGGTTCGGAAATCCCATGCTCATCTTCACTGGGAGGAATAATGACCTTGCCTTCAGCTTCAGCTTTCTGGGTAAAATCGTAGTAAAACAGGTTGGGATATTCCAGAGCACGAGCCAGGGCATTGGCAAAGGCGGTTTTACGCCGCCCCTTATGGCCTTCAACATTAATGGCTTTTATGCCCGGATAATGACTGTCCATTAGACAACGCAGCTGGTATTCATAGTCATCATTAGACTCAAATCCGTAGTCACTCATTTTTTGCTGTAAAGTGGAACTCATAAATTGCCTGTCAGATATTCATTATCTAGGGGCTGTTGATCTTTTGTGTACAAAATTTAACCATTCCACATAGGAAGCCACACCATACAACAGCCTAACGCTAATGTACTGGCATAGTTTCTTTCCAGCTTATCATAGCGAGTG
>JBHNNM010000019.1:0-15495 GCA_048563625.1 Gammaproteobacteria bacterium
AATATCCACTAGGTACTTCTGCAGAACTTTGGCTTCTTTTTTCAGGGACATGACTTTTTCACTGATACTGTCCCTGGACTGCCCGGCTTTTTTCAGTTGATCCAGACGAGCCTGCAGTTCTTTTTTATGGGCCTTAACATGACGTATCAGTGGGGTCAGAGCGCGGCGGCCCCAGTCATCAGCGTCTTTATTAAGCTGATAATAAATATTACGTGCCCGGCTGACCAGAGAAATAAAAAATTTCTTAATGATAAAACTCTGTTCCGTCATGGTGGAATACACTCGGGTACGGTATTCTTCGGCATCTTCGTAAAGTGTTTCTATTTCCTGTTTATAGGAGGTGATAGAAAACAGTTTAGGCTTAATGTCAGTTTGTTCATTCTGGTTCTGAAAGCGGTTATAGATGGACTTAACCAGTCGATTGCTCAGTTCAGTCTGTTTGGCGGCTTCCTGCATGGTGGCACTGATAGCATCAAACAGGGCTTTCATGGCTTTTTTCATGCCGGTGGTGGTCCAGCTGCCTTTCATATGGTTTCGGGCATCATTCACCTGTTTATCCAGCCGATCCAGATCGATAATGGATTTTAGACGGTTATGCTGGCCGGAGAGAAATTGACGGCTGGACTGTAGTGCTTCAGCATTGCGGTGATAAACCGCCTGTTCTTCCCGGGTTTTTTCCAGCAGGCGCTGAATGATATTCTCATTTTTACCGCTCAGGCCGCTAAGATTTTCAATGGATTTTTTTCTGGAATTAAACTGAGTCAGCAGAATACCCTTGGAAGTCTGCATCATTTCATTAATATCGGTGATCAGAGTATTACGAACCAGTTGTTCTTTTTGCGGCAGAATTTCATTGGACAGGACATTTTCCATGGCTTCCAGATTACTGTCTTTCAGTAACTGAGGATCATGTTTAACCCGTGCAATCAGGCCTTTCTGAGCGGAAATGGCAAATACCCGCCGTTTGTCAATATTCAGGGTTTTAGCCGTTTCTGAACACATTCTGTGAATGCTGCCTTTGATTTCATGGGTGGTTTTCAGCTCATCCCATAGGGTATCAATTTTATTGAGAGCCACCACCAGACCGTTGTTATTATTGCGGCGGAAACTTTTCAGGTGTCGGCGCCAGATGTCCATATCAGAACGGGTTACACCGGTATCTGCAGCGAGCACAAAAATAGCTGCCTGGGCATTGGGCAGCATATTTATGGTCAGTTCCGGTTCATTACCCAGAGAGTTCAGCCCGGGTGTATCCAGTATGCACAGACCCTGTTCCAGAAAAGGGTGCGGGAAATTAATCAGGGCGGCGCCACATGGGAATTTCCACTGTGGCATCTTCTGCCAGTTCCGTGCCGTTGTCATCAGTAATAATATCGTACAGACCCAGGCGGCTTTCAATGGGCAGCAGACGCATATAGGGTTTGGGCTCATCAACATCAAAAAACAGTTCAGTCGGGCACATGGTGGTGCGGCCGGCTTCACTGGCTAGCAAACGGCGTTTAAACTGGGAGAAAAAGATCGCATTAATCAGTTCGGTTTTACCGCGGGAAAATTCACCCATAAAGGCCAGGGTAATTCGGTCGTGCTTAATGGTCTGCAGGGTTTCGTAAATTTTAAGACTTTGTTCACTGTCTTCCAGACCTGTAGTATCCAGCCAGTCCTGAAAATTTTCTATGGCTTTTACCAGGTCACTTTTCCATTTTCCATAGGCATGGATATTGTCGAAAAAGTTTTCATTTGTCATGTTGTTATTCCCATCCCGTTTTCTATCCTGTTAAGAATAGCAGATAGAGGAAAAAAATAAGGGGTAAAATTGTGATAGATGTCTATTTGTGTGATAAATATGACAGTAAAAAGAAGCTGAGTAAGAAAAATCTGACTTTAACCAAAAATGACAGGCACCAGCATCAGCAGTAAATTAAGTACAATAAAGACCAGAATCGGTGATAAATCCAGACCAGAAAACGGCGGCAGAATTTTTCGGGCAGGGCGCATAACTGGCTCAGTAATATGGTGAATAAGTGCCGTGGCTGGATTATAAGTGCCAGGATTAACCCAGCTGATAATGATCTGTACAATAATAGCAAAAAAGTAAATATACAGAACCAGGGTCAGCAATGAGCCGATACTGTGCCACAGTAGGAACACCGGGTTAACTGAAATGCCCTTGATGGCAAATAACAGCAGGTTTTCGATAAACTGCAGGACATAGGCAAGGATAAGGGATGAAACATCCAGGCCGAACATGCCGGGAATAACCCGACGCATGGGGTTTAATACTGGACTGGTGGCTTTAACAATAAACTGAGACAGGGGATTATAAAAATCGGCACGCACGACCTGTAATAAAAAACGCAGCAGGATAATAATAATATACAGGCCAAAAAGGGTGCTGATTAGATAGCTGCCTGCATTAAGAAAAAAGTTATCCATTTATCGTTTCCTGTATATTTCTCAGTTAAAAAATAGTCTTATTTGTCTTCTGAGCCCAGCATTTCAGCCAGTTCCCGGGAACGGGTCTGGGCACCCTGCAGGGCTTTTAAAAACAGGGCTTCCAGCTGCCCATCCTGTAAAATGCCAATGGCCCGTTCGGTGGTGCCGCCGGGTGAGGTGACCTTTGTTCTTAAAACTTCGGCACTGTCCTCGCTTTCCAGGGCCATTTTAGAAGCACCAAAAGCAGTTTGCAGGGCCAGTAAATGGGCGGTTTTTTCATCCAGCCCCAGTTGTACTCCAGCTTTTTCCAGGGCTTCAATCACCAGAAAAATATACGCCGGGCCGCTACCTGAAAGGGCGGTTACAGCATGCATGTCTTCTTCCTGCTCCAGCCATAAAATCAGGCCCACTGCCCGCAATATGGACTCGGCCAGAATACGCTGTTCATCACTGACCTGGGCATTGGCAAACAGTGCAGTTGCACCACTTTGCAGCAGTGCTGGTGTATTGGGCATACAGCGAACCAGTGCCAGTTCTTTACTGCTCTGGGAACCCAGCCAGCGTTCAATATCCTGACATAAGACCCCCGCTGCAATAGAGATAAACAGGGGTGACAGTGCCTGTGCCTGTTCACTGATCTCCTGACATACTGCGGATAATTGCTGAGGCTTGACGGCCAGTACCACAACATCGACGGCTTTAACCAGTTCAGAATTATTCTGGGCAATATTCAGTTTAAACTGTTTCGCTAACTGGGCGGTTTGTTCAGCATTGGGATCGCTGACCCAGATGTTTTCACCGGCGACACCGGTGGATGTTAAACCGCCTATCAGGCTGTAGGCCATATTACCGGCACCGATAAAACCAATTTTTTTATTAATCATCTATTTTTAGCTCTGTTTTAAAGTCGTTTCCTGAACTCATGGTAAATTTAAGTTTCCCTTGGGGCAAATAAGGCTGTCCCAATACGCACAATAGTAGCGCCTTCTGCAATCGCTGCTTCCAGATCTCCGGACATACCCATGGATAAGGTATCCATATTCAGTTTAAACTGTTCGTTCAGTTTATGCATCAGTTCGTTTAAGCGGCGAAAAGGAATACGCTGTAGTTCAAATTCGCTTTCGGGTCTGGGTATAGCCATCAGACCCCGTATCTTTAAATGGGGCAGATTAATAATATTCTCAAGAGCATTAAATACTTCTGTGGGTGAAAAACCGGATTTTTGCGGTTCTTCGCTGATATTGATCTGCAGACAGATATTCAGATCAGGTAAATTTTCTGGACGCTGGGCACTGAGGCGTTGGGCAATTTTTAAACGGTCAACGGAATGTACCCACTGGAAATGCTCGGCAATATCACGGGTTTTATTGGACTGTATAGGGCCGATAAAATGCCAGATAATGTCTTTATAAGGGCACTGCTGTATTTTCTGCAGAGCTTCCTGAACATAGCTTTCCCCAAAATCCCGCTGTCCCTGTTCATACAGCGCCAGTATTTTTTCCAGGGGATGGCGTTTGCTGACCGCCAACAAAAGCACCTTTTTATCCGCCTGGACAGCTGCAGAACGATGGCTTTTTTCCAGCGCCTGCTCAATCCGGTAATTAATGTGATCAAGTTGGTTTAAAGAATTGCTCATTATGGTCTATACTGATATTTGAAAAATAACTATAAACACTCTGGGTATTGTAAACATTATGGTTAACATCACGCCCGAGTAGCCTGAAATAATAAATCATTATACAGTGAACGACTATTATATAGCGAAGAATTATGGATATTACAGAACTGCTTGCCTTTAGTACCAAAAACAATGCCTCGGACTTACACCTGTCCGCAGGACTGCCACCTATGATCCGTGTTGATGGCGATATCCGGCGGATTAACGTCCCTCCCCTGGAACATCGTGAAGTGTATGATATGGTGTACGATATTATGAACGATAAACAGAGGAAGAATTCGAGGAATTCCTGGAAACCGACTTTTCCTTTGAAGTGGCGGGTCTGGCACGTTTTCGTGTTAATGCCTTTAACCAGAACTGGGGTGCGGGGGCGGTTTTTCGTACTATTCCTTCCAATGTTCTATCTCCGGAAGAGCTGGGCTGTCCAGCTATTTTTAAAGATATCTGTGAAAATAAACGCGGCATTGTGCTGGTTACCGGGCCTACCGGTTCCGGTAAATCCATAACCCTGGCCGCCATGATGGATCATCTGAACAATACCATTTATGAACATATTCTGACGGTAGAAGATCCCATCGAATTCGTACATGAAAGTAAAAAATGCCTGGTTAACCAGCGTGAGGTTCACCGGGATACCCTGGGATTTAATGAAGCGCTGCGTTCAGCCCTGCGTGAAGATCCGGACATTATTCTGGTGGGGGAACTGCGTGACCTGGAAACCATTCGCCTGGCACTGACCGCAGCAGAAACAGGTCACCTGGTATTTGGTACTCTGCACACCAGTTCAGCAGCCAAAACCATTGACCGTATTATTGATGTGTTTCTGGCGGCAGAAAAAGACATGGTGCGGGCCATGTTGTCAGAATCTCTGCGGGCGGTTATTTCTCAGTCATTGTTAAAGAAAAACGGCGGAGGACGTATTGCTGCTCATGAAATTATGATTGGTACTCCGGCTATTCAGACCGGGCAGGGTATTGGTATGCAGACTCTGGATCAGTGTCTTAAAACTTTATTGGCACAGGGCCAGATTTCCAAAGCGGATGCACAGACCTATTCTGCAAATAAAGATGATTTCCTGTAAGGTTTCAGGTTTCAGGTTTTAGGCTTATTGCTCTTAATTAAGGAATAAAGAATGGATTTTGATTCATTATTAAAATTAATGGTGCATAAAAAAGCATCGGATTTATTTATTACGGTTGGTACACCAGCGGCCATGAAGGTGAATGGTAAAATTTCACCGGTGACTAAAAAATCGCTTAATTCAACCCAGGCACACCAGATTGTGACGGGGATTATGAATGATAAACAGCGGGCTCAGTTTGAAGCTGAGCATGAGTGTAACTTTGCTATCAGTCGTTCCGGGGTCGGCCGTTTTCGTGTCAGTGCTTTTATGCAGCGCAGTCAGGTGGGTATGGTGCTCAGGCGTATTGAAACGACCATCCCGACTTACCAGGAATTACGCCTGCGGAAACCATTAAGGATCTGGCCATGACCAAGCGCGGACTGGTTATTTTTGTTGGTGCCACCGGTTCGGGTAAATCTACTTCACTGGCTTCCATGATCGGTTATCGAAACAAGAACGGCAGTGGTCATATTATTACCATTGAAGATCCCATTGAATTTGTGCATAACCATGATGGCTGTCTGATCACTCAGAGGGAAGTGGGTATTGATACGGACTCTTTTGAAGTGGCATTAAAAAATACCTTACGTCAGGCACCGGATGTGATTCTTATCGGGGAAATTCGTACCCGGGAAACCATGGACCATGCCATTGCCTTTGCTGAAACCGGACATTTATGTCTGGCGACCCTGCATGCTAATAATGCTAACCAGGCACTGGATAGAATTATTAACTTTTTCCCGGAAGAGCGTAAGCCGCAGTTGTTAATGGATTTATCATTGAATATGCGGGCATTTGTGGCGCAGCAGCTTATCCCGACCCCGGATGGTAAGGGGCGTCGTGCTGCAGTTGAAATCCTGTTAAATACACCGCGGGTGTCTGATTATGTTCGTGATGGTGAAATCCACAAATTAAAAGAAGTGATGAAAAAATCGCGGGAAGAAGGGATGCAGACCTTTGATCAGGTCCTGTATGATCTGTATCGTTCGGAAGCCATTACCTATGAAGATGCTCTGCATCATGCGGATTCACCCAATGATCTGCGTCTGATGATTAAACTGGGGGATGAGGAAGCTTCTGAATCCATGGGCTCCTCTCTGATGGAAGGGGTCAGTTTTACTGATACCCGGGAAGATCGGGGAAGCGGTGGTTTTTCACTGTAGTTTTCAGTGTTTGTATCTCTGGGTAGTGCGGGCATCTCTGTCCACACTACTTTCTGGAGAAAACAATTTCTCCGGTTTTTATAGTGTATTCTACCTGCCCCTTTAGCTCCCAACCATGAAACGGGGTGTTTTTACCCTTGCTTAAAAACTTTTCTTTTTCAACCCGCCAGTAAGCTTCAGGATCAAAAATACAGATATCGGCATCCTGCCCGGTGCTGAGTGTCCCTTCTGCAATATTAAGAATTCTGGCCGGCTGAATGGTCAGTCGGGAGATGACTTCCATTAAGGACATATTCTGACTGTCGATTAGTTTTAATGCTAGGGGTAATAAGGTTTCAATACCACTGATCCCTGGTTCGGTTTCAGCAAAGGGAGCCAGCTTGGCGTCACTGTCGTGGGGCTGATGGTCTGAGACAATGCAGCTCAATATATCAGACTGCACACCATGACGCAGCGCTTCCATATCACGCTGGGTTCTCAGCGGCGGCAGTACATGGCAGTTGCTGTCAAAAAAGCCGATATCCATTTCAGTCAGATGCAGGTGATGGGCTGTTACATCGGCCGTTACCGGCAGGCCGCCTTCCTGGGCCTGACGGATCAGCAGGATGGAACCGGCACTGGAAAGCTGGCAGAAATGAGCCCGCCCGCCAATCAGTTCAATCAGCTGTAGATCCCGGGCAATGGCAATGGTTTCAGCACTTTCCGGGATACCGGCCAGCCCCAGACGGGTACTGACCACGCCTTCATGAGCACAGCCGTCACTGAGCCAGGGATCAAAGGGCTGGATAAATACGGTGATATTATGGCTGGCCGCGTATTCCAGTGCCCGGCGCATAATCAGGGTGCTCTTAACAGGGGTCAGTGCATTGGTGGTGCCTACACAACCGGCATCTTTCAGTTCACGCATTTCACTAAGTTTTTCCCCTTTAAGCTGCTGGGTCAGTGCGCTGAGTGTATAGACCTTGGCTACGCCTTCTGTGGCTGCTTTGAGGCGGATCAGCTTGACCATGGAGGCATTGTCGATAATGGGGTTAGTATCTGGCGGGCAGCACAGTGAGGTAACACCGCCGGCTGCTGCGGCCCGGGTTTCTGATGCGATAGTGCCCTTGGTTTCAAAAGCGGGTTCACGCAGCTGTACCCGCATATCCACCAGGCCGGGGCAGACCACTCTGTCAGTGGCATCAATAACTTTCTGGGCTTTAAATCCATCCGGTGCCTGACCTAGGGCCAGGATTTTACCGTTCTGAATATGGATATCAGTATGGCTGTCAATCTGGTTGGCCGGATCAATAATCCGGCCGTTAATAATACTGATATCCAGTTGTTCACTCTGGCGCGCCAGACGGAGTAAATGGCTGTCAGGCATCAGGCATTTCCTCCTTTTCGGCTGCTGTCACTGCCTCCTGGACCCAGAGCCTGCGACATGACAGCCATACGTATGGCAATACCATTGGTGACCTGTTCCAGAATCACAGATTGCGGTCCGTCTGCAATACTGGAGGCGATTTCAACGCCGCGGTTAATCGGTCCGGGGTGCATTACTATGGCATCTGGTTTGGCATAAGCCAGTTTTTTTTCAGTCAGGCCGTAGTGCTGATAATATTCACCTTCACTGGGCAATAAGGCACCCTGCATGCGTTCTTTCTGCAGGCGCAGCATAATGACCACATCGGCATCCACCAGGGCTTCCTGCAGATTGTGATAAACATGCACCCCAAAAGTGTCGATACCGGTGGGGATCAGGGTTTTTGGCCCCACTACCCGGATTTCACTGACTCCCAGGGTGGTGAGCGCATGCATCTCTGAACGGGCCACGCGGGAATGCAGAATATCGCCGACAATAACGACTTTTAAATTGGCAAACTCTTTTTTGTGCCGGCGAATGGTAAACATGTCCAGCATGGCCTGTGAAGGATGGGAATGACAGCCGTCTCCGGCATTAATAACACTGATGTGCGGTGATACATGCTGAGCAATAAAATGTGCTGCCCCGCTCTGGTTATGGCGTACCACAAACATGTCGCAATGCATGGACTCCAGATTATGCAGCATATCCAGCAGACTTTCGCCCTTTTTGGTGGCGGAGGTATTAATATTAATATTCAGAACATCGGCAGACAGACGTTTGGCTGCTAATTCAAAAGTGGTTCGGGTACGGGTGCTGGCTTCAAAAAACAGGTTGACGATGGTTTTGCCCCGCAGCAGCGGTACTTTTTTAACGGCCTGTTCCTGAACATTGGCAAAAGGTTCAGCCGCATCGAGAATACTGATCAGGTGCTGACGCTTAAAGCCTTCTATGGAAAGAAAATGCTTGAGTCGTCCCTGTTCATCAAGCTGTATATTTTTGGTGATCATATAAGGTTCTCAACAGGTTTTTCTACCAAGGTCAGCTGCAATGGCTCAGGCCCGCTCAGCTTGACTTGCTGATCAGGCTTTAGGCTAATTTTCTGACCGGTGATTTCAGCACAGATCGGAAGTTCACGTTCGCCCCGATCCAGCAGCACAGCCAGAGTCACAGAGGCCGGTCGGCCGTAGTCAAAAATTTCATTGAGTGCGGCGCGGATGGTGCGGCCGGTAAACAGGACATCGTCAATCAGGATAATGTGTTTATCATCCAGTCCAGCGGGCAGTTGTGAGGGCTTTACCTCTGGATGCAGGCCGATCTTGGTGAAGTCATCACGATAAAAGGAAATATTCAAACTGCCCAGCGGGGTGGGCAGGTTGAGGCGCTGATAAATTTTTTCGGCAATCCAGAAACCGCCGGTATGGATACCGATCATGACCACCTCTTCCGGTTCCAGATTTTGCAGCTTTAGGCTGATCCCGGTATACATCTGTTCCAGAAGGTGTTCCAGATTAAGGTTCATATCAGAGTCGGTCATTAAATTATATCCAGTTATTGGTGTTTTTGTAGTTAGTGTGTATTCAGAAATTGCTTTGCTCTTAAGTCCCCCTTTTTCAAAGGGGGATAAAGGGGGATAAAGGGGGTTTAAGTCTTTAAATTTGCAACCCCCTCAATCCCCCTTCTAAAGAAGGGGGAAGTTAAAAACTATTCAGCCAGCGCTGTAAAATCAGCTGAGCGGCCACTTGGTCAATATCATGTCCCTGCTGCTGATGTTTTTTTACTTTTTTTCCCGGTCTGCTTTTACGCCGGGGGGAAGTAATGCCGTTATAGCCCAGCATTTCGCTGGCTTCCCGTGAGGTCAGGCGTTCATCCATATAGTGTACGGGAAGATTGTACCGCTCATTGAGCTGATTGCCAAAAATTTTTACTGCCTCGGTGGTTTCCTGTTCTTCGCCGTCCATGGTCAGGGGCAGACCAATCACCAGGGCTGCCGGATGCCAGTGCTTGATAAGCTGTTCAATACCGGGCCAGTCAATGCGTTTCTGGTGTGAGATCAGAGTGGTCAGGGGCGTCGCAGTATTGGTCAGGCGCTGGCCGACGGCTATGCCTATTTTATTGCTGCTGTAGTCAAAACCCAGAAAGGTGCTATGAGACGGATAATCAGTACTCTGATCAGGCATGACCAATGTCACCCGAGATTAGATGAATATCAATACCCAGTTTTTCAGCGGCCCTTTCACAGCGCTGTTCAGACGGAGTATTAAACAGGATATCATTGTCCGCAGGGACATTAAGCCAGGAGTTTTCCTGCATTTCCCGTTCAATCTGTCCCTCGTTCCAGCCGGCATAGCCCAGGGTGACCAGAAAGTTGTCCGGGCCCTCTCCATCGACAATAGCCCGCAGGATATCTTTGGAAGAACTGAGGGACAGGGTATCATTGATTTTCAGAGACTGTCCCCAGCTGGCAGAAGGTTTTTCACTGGAGTGCAGGACAAAACCATGTTCGGTATCCACCGGGCCGCTCAGATAAACAGGAACACCTGCAAAGTGTTCGGATAAAGTCTGAGTTTTTACCGGAATGTCCAGCTGTTTGAGTAATTCACCAAAGGATACTTCAATGGGTCGGTTGATGGTTAGCCCCATGGCGCCTTTTTCGGTATGCTGACAGATAAAACTCACGGATTTTTCAAACATGGGATCCATCAGTCCCGGCATGGCAATAATTAAATGATTGGTCAGGTTCATTAGAGGTTAAGCTGCCCTTGCACAATTATTTATAAGAAAAACGATTCCCCGACCCATGAGAAAACTGCCAGGTACGTCTAATAACCAGACGATTATTACCCTGTAAAACATCTTCAGGTACTTTGGCAAACGGGGCCGCCAGTTCAACAATACGTCGGGCAGCATCATCCAGAACCTTGTGGCCGGAGGATTTGCTGATTTTAACATTAATAATATTACCATCAGGACTCAGTGCCACCGTCAGGATCAGCTGCCCTTCCAGTTTCTGACGCCTTGCCTCATCAGGATAGTTTAGATTACCTAAACGTTCAATTTTTTTTGTCCAGGCTTTCAGATACATGGCATCCGGTGTGCGCCGGATGGACGCAGTAATATAAGTAGCCTTGGGACGTTTGGCATACATTTTCTGCTGTTCGTCCAGTTCGGCTTCCATATCCACAATTTGCTTCTGCAGATCCGCTACATAATCGGCCACCAGGTCCGGTTTATTTTTAGGTATGGGTTTCTTCTTTTTGACCAGCTTAGGTGCTTTCTTTTTGGCAGGTTTGTTAACGGATAGTATGGATTTCTTTTTTGGTTTTACAGGCTCCGGAGGAGGGGCAACAGAAGGTTTATCCTTAACAAAATTACCTTCGCTGGGTGTTTTACCGGGATTTTTACTGGTTGGCCGGGTTTTGTCTTTGACATTGCCTCCGCCGATTTGAGCGGCCTGAGCTAGAAAATCCGGATTTTCCGGGGCTTTTTCAGCTCTGGTTTTAACCAGAACAATATCGAGGGTCTGACTGGTACGGGGTTTGGGTGGGTCAGGCATATGGAAGCTGACACCAAAGATAATAGCCGCATGCACCAGCACAGTAATAAAAAATGCCGTAAGCAGAATTTCGTTATGCTGTATTCGGGATTGCAGATAAGGCGGTTTTATATGTGCCATAGATTAAAACTATTCAGGCCCTGGCAGTATTAGTCTTTATTAATAACTGGGTAATTATACCGCTTAGCAAACCAAGTAGCACGGCAAAAGTTATGAAAACCGGTAATAGTTTGAATAATCCGGGATGAGGGATAAAAAAGTACCAGGCCACCAGAAACTGGCCGCAGATATGACTGATTGAGGCAATCAGTGCATAACCGATGGCTGTGGGCTGATATTTTAAGTGTTGTCTAAAAGGCCATTGAACAACGATAAGACTGGCCAGGCTCAGCAGAGCGCCTGACAGGCTGAGTAAAAAAGTCGGTGAGAGAAAGGAACCCAGCAGTAAACTGCTGATCAGCACCCGTAGCAGGCTGACCTGCAGGGCGGTTTGCCAGCCGTAACGGATAAAACAGAATAAGGTGATCACATTGGCCAGGCCGGGCTTGATGCCGGGCAGGGGACTGGGAAAAGCCGATTCAATAATATGGATGCTGATGGCCAGGGCAGCCAGCAGGGCAATACGGTGATCATCATGGCGGGTGGTAAAATGCAGCTGCATTATCGCTCTCCTGCCAGGGCATCAAAGTGTTCAGTGTCTTTTACCGAATGGCTTTTTACTGCAATGCTGATGCGGTTAGGCAGGCAGGCTGTGCTATCCCCCGGAGTGCTTAGCCAGCCGTGAAACACACAGAACTGGTTCCGGCAGGTAGAATGAATAAAGCGTGCCTTACCCTGACTGATTTCAATAATGCTTTTGCCTTTGCGGCCATCAAGTTCCAGCAGCCGGTTCTGGTTCAACGGATACTTAACCGGTGCCTGAGTATCAATCTGTACCACCAGATAATCCGCCTTGCCGCTGGACTGGTTAAACCACAGGCGATTATACATCCAGAACTGCAGCACGATAGTCAGAACCAGAATAACCAGGTCAGCGCTGTTTATACGGAGTATGAAAGCGCTGGATAATGGTTGCTGGTCAGGTTTCTGCTCGGGCTTCATTTTAAGAGCTATTTCTGGTTTGCAGTATGATTCTGCTGTGCAGCAGAAACGTGTTTTTTATCCTTTAGTATCACAACTGGATAATCAACTCTGAGCTGCAGACGGGCAGCCATGTCAGGGGAAATATAAAGGCGCTTATCTGAAGCCATAATTAGCAGGTGTTTTATACCCATTTTTCGTGCAATATCCAGGGCGAGTTCAGGGCCGGCCAGAAAAATGGCCGTGGCTGCAGCATCGGCTCGCCCGGCATCGCTATCCAGAATGGTCACCCCTCTGACCCCCTGACCTGGATAACCCGTGTGGGGATCAATAATATGATGATAGTGGTGATTATTGACAGTAAAAAAACGTTCATAATCACCGGAGCTAAACAGGGCTTCGCCATCATGCAGATCAATGGCGGCCAGTATGGTAGGCTGGGCCGGATCCAGTGTGTTCTGAGGGTTTTTAATGGCGATATGCCAGGGGGTTGAGGTGCCGTCCAGGGTTTTGGACCCAATGGCTTTTAAATCGCCGCCGGCATTAATCAGGGCATTATTAATATGATAGTGTTTAAGAATGGCAAGCATTTTTTCAATGGCCACGCCCTTGGCATAAGCCCCAAAATCCAGGCTGACAGCAGGATTATTCGATTGCAGAAGATAAGTGTTATCTGCTGTGCGGGTAAGTTTTAAATCACTCATCCGGGGATGACGGTTTACTATTTCCTGTATTTTTTGGGGATCAGGCAGAGAAAAGTTAAAATTTTCATCTTCCAGTTTATCAAACTGCCAGAGCCGGATAAGTTTGCCAATGGCCGGGTTAAACAGGTCATTACTTTTTTCTGACAGTCGGCTGCTTTGTGGAATTAAGCTGGCCAGTTCCTCAGAAACGGGAATAACCTGTAAAGAGGCCAGTTGACGATTAACTGAGGCCAGCTCCCCGCCCTGCCAGGGATGCCAGAGCCGGTGCAGACGGTCAAATTCATGGCTGACGGCATTAATGGCGGCCTGTGCCTGTTCAGGCTGGTCGGTGATAAGGCTGATATCAATCAGGGTGCCGAAGGCAAATAACTGCTGCTGATAAAGTTTAGCGGAAGGCGCCTGATGGCAGGCAGCAGGTAGTAGCAGAACACTGAGAATCAATAGGGTTCTGTAGCAAGGAATAAGTAATTTATCAGTATAGGAACTAGGCATTAATGAGCCAGTTTCTGTTCAATTTCATCCATCAGCAGGGCGCTGATATTGAGATCATACAGCTTATCCAGTTCACGTATGCAGGTCGGGCTGGTGACATTGATTTCGGTGATATAATCGCCAATAACATCCATACCGACAAACAGCAGGCCCATCTGTTTCAGGCGGGGAGCCACCTGTTCACAAAGCCAGTAATCCCGTTCAGTTAAGGGTATGCCCACACCGCTGCCTCCGGCCGCCAGATTGCCACGGGTTTCCCCTTCCGGCGGGATACGGGCCAGAGCATAATCCAGAGGGATGCCGTTGATAATTAAAATCCGCTTGTCACCCTGAGTGATTTCCGGAATAAAACGCTGGGCCATAATATATTCATTGCCATGGCTGGTTACGGTTTCCAGAATAACATTTAAATTCGGATCATTTTCCATAACCCGGAAAATGGAATGGCCGCCCATGCCACCCAGGGGTTTGATAATAATATCTTTATGCTGCAGTAAAAACTGTTTGAACTGCTCCTTGTTGCGACTGACCAGAGTGGGAACAGTGCATTGTGGAAACTGCAGGGTAAACAGTTTTTCATTAGCGTCTCGCAAGGAGCGTGGCTGATTAACAATCAGACTGCCTTTCTGTTCCGCCAGTTCTAGGATATAGGTGGCATAAATGTACTCCATATCAAAAGGCGGATCTTTACGCATTAAAATCACATCCAGTTCCGAAAGTTCTATGTTCTGTGCTGCGGATAAAAAGCGATACCAGTTGTCAGGGGCATCTTCAAGCTGCACTCGGCGGGTGCTGGCCCAGGCCGTATTGTCCTGAATAAACAGATTGGACATTTCCATATAATGGATTTCATAGCCGCGTTTCTGTGCCTCAAGCAGCATGGCGAAACTGCTGTCTTTTCTGGTGTTAATGGCTGCAATGGGATCCATTACAATACCAAGGCGGATGGTCATAGCTATTCCTTAGTTTTTGTGAGCGTTATGCGAGAGTTATGCAGGATTTTGTTGCTCTATTCTAACCGTACACTGTCTCATGTAAAAAGGAATTTATAGCACAAAGCAATTTTTTTAGGTAATTTATAAATTTTGCACTATACTTTTTTATTAATAGTTGGGTTAGCCTTAAGGTTGCTTTTATTTTTATGATGTACCTTTATAAATAGTTTAAGCCCTAATTGTTAACAAAGGCCTGTTTGTTAAAGTTTTCCGGTATAAGAAAAAGCTACTGTTGTCAATAGATAATAAAAAATTATTCCTTGTTTTATAATGTGTTACACAGTTTTGTTAAAAAAACCATTAATCTATGTGGAATGCCGGCTAAAGTTGTGCTAAAAGTAATCTTTGCATGCACACAATTATGTTATACCTGTTGTTTTACAGGAGAGTTTTACAAAAACTCAAGTCATGGAATATCTCAGTCGTTTATCAATCATTTGAAAGGCTATAAGCAATGGATGTGTCAGGCAAGATAGTAGCCTGCATGATATTATGGAAAAGACCATAATATTAAAACTACTTTTTATGTTTAACTTAAATTTATTTTTGCTGCAATTTGCTGGGGGATAAGTGGGAACATCTGATACCAATCTTCTTGATGGCCTGAAAGTCATGGTCATTGACGATAGTAAAACCATACGTCGTACTGCTGAAACCCTGTTAAAAAAATCTGGTTGTGAAGTGGTGACGGCTGTCGACGGTTTTGAAGCTTTGTCAAAAATCCTTGAACATCGTCCCGATATTATTTTTGTTGATATTATGATGCCCAGGCTGGACGGTTATCAAACCTGCGCTCTAATTAAAAATAACGCGGATTCAACTCTGAAGTGCAACGCATGAATTTCCCGTTCTTGTAAGTGATTTCTGCATTGCCTGGAATGGTGTAAGAAAGTTAAGACTCTTTCTTGGTCTATTATTCAGTTTTT
>JBHNNM010000020.1:0-15459 GCA_048563625.1 Gammaproteobacteria bacterium
TTTTGATAATGTGGTACTTCTCATTTGAAGCCTTTTTGTTGATGAATAATTGCCTGAATAACAACTATTTGATCATCAAATTGGCTTCATTTCAATTCCTAAAGATCATACCTATGAATAAGAATTAATAAACCTAAATTAATCAGTTGAACCTACTGATTAATTTAGGTTAAAAAAAGTATACCAGAAGCCTATGGCAGAACCCACTTCCACTGAATATATTGAACTTAAACGCTCTGTAGAATTACTTGAACTGGGCATGTTTGTGACCCGCCTTGATCGCCCCTGGGAAGAAACCGATTTTGTTTATCAGGGCTTTCAGATCAATAGCCTTGATGAACTGCACGCCCTGCAGGCGCTGTGTGACTATGTTTATGTGCGTGCCGCCAAACAGACATGGCAGCCTAGCCAGAACAGACAGACAGATAACAAAAAAGCCGTACCGGAACGCATCAGCTACATTAATAAAATCCCTATTAATGAGGAACTGAACAATATTCGCTCGGCCTATAAGGATGCCTGTTCACAGATGGGCGCAATTCTGGATACCATCCGCTTAAGCGGTGAACTTGATATAGACAAAGTCAACGAAATTGTGGATGAATGTGTTGACAGTATCCTGAGGAATGATTCAGCCCTGGTCTGGCTGACCCAGATCCGTCATAAAGACAGCTATACCGCAGAACATTCCTTAAGAGTATGCATTTATGCCATTGCCCTGGGCAGGGAACTGGGTTTTAGAGAACTGGAACTGCAGAATATTGGTACCTGCGGTTTATTGCATGATGTGGGCAAGGTTAGAATTCCAAAAGAGATCCTGACCAAACAGAGCAATCTGACACCTGAAGAAGTTAAAATCATGCAGGAACACCCGGTTTACGGCAAAAAACTGCTGATATCAAAATCCGGTGTTTATCCCGGTGCCGTGGATGTCACCTATTGTCACCATGAACGACTGCACGGTTCCGGTTATCCCCGTGGTATTACCGGAGAAAGGATCCCCTACTATGCCAAAATTATCGGTATTATTGATGCCTATGACTCCATGATTTCAGATAAACCTTATAGCAAGGGGATCACCACCCTGGATGCCTGTCGGCATATTTACCAGTGCAAAAATACTCTGTTTGATAAAACCATTTTGGGGCACTTTATCCACTTTATCAGCATCTATGCGCCCGGCAGCCTGGTGGAAATGAACACCGGCGAAATTGGTATTATTATTGAGACGAATAATGAAGACGGTATTAAGCCCAGAATTTTACTGATACTGGGTTCAGACAAGCTGCCCAAAAACGGCCGTATTATTGATCTGAAAAAAGGTGATATTACCTTTACCATCACCGCTTATGTCATTAAAAAATCCCTGGCCAACGGTGCTTACGGAATCAATGTTGAGGATTATCTGGATCAGGTTATAGCCAACTGAGTTGGCTATAACCCCACTCTGAGTGTTTAGTTTATGGACAGCGAAATACTGCGCCAATAGGCAGGTGATCAGACAGTTTACGCCAGCGTTTATTGGAAAAAAACAGGGCCTCCTTCAACTCCACTCCCCGAAAATAAATCCGGTCCACCTGCAGGGTTGGATGCCATGCCGGAAAGGTTCTGGCATGCTGGCCTTCATAATGCAGAAAGGCCTCTTCCAGACCCAGATCAATTTTCATATGCTCAATGGCCCGTTTACGCCAGTCATTAAAATCTCCGGCCATAATTAAGGGTTCATCATGTGGTATGGTCTGATCTATGGTTTTGCCAATCTGCACCAGCTGCATTTCCCGCTCGGCTTCAAACAGCCCGAGATGAACACAGACCAGGTTTAAGGTAATTTTAGAAGGCAGCAGTATTTTAGCGTGTAAAAAACTGCGGCTGACAAATTTGGCTTTGGACAGGTTCTGATTATGCCAGCTGATGATCGGGAATTTACACAGAATGCCATTACCGTGATGGCCTTTTTTGTAGATGGCATTTTTAGCGTACAGAGAAAAAGGCCAGCGGTTTTCAGCCAGAAACTCTCCCTGGGGTTTTAAGGGCCAGGACTCGATACGGCTGCTGTTTTTATAATGCTCACCCTGAAGTTCCTGCAGAAAAATAACATCAGGATCAATCTCTTCCAGTGCTTCACGTATACCAAACAGAGTAAAACGACGGTTAGCGACACTGAAACCTTTATGGATGTTATACGTCAGTACTTTAAATGTTCTATCAGACACAGAATCTCTTTAACGGGTTCTCTTAACAAGTTGTAGTTAACAGTATTCAGCAATAGTTTCTGACCACACCGGAAACCACCCCTAAAATCTGCACTTCTTCATTTTTTAAAAATATGGGCGCCATATCCGGATTGGCCGGCTGTAGACGGATCCCCTGCTTTTCAATATAAAACTTCTTCAGGGTAACCTGTTCATTATTGATCAGACAAACGACAGACTGGCCATTACCGGCATGTTCGGTTTTTTCAATAATAACCACATCACCGTCCTGTATATTATCATCAATCATGGAGTGACCGCGAACTTTTAATGCATAAGTATTGCGGCTGACCATGCTTTGAGGCACAGAAATCGTTTCATTTTATTCTACCCGTTCAATAGGCTGTCCGGCAGTAATAAAGCCAGACAGGGGTATCTCTGTCATGGGCTCGGAGTCATTATCTCCGTCCAGCACTTCCAGCTCTGAAGTCCATATCGCACATTTATTCTTGGGTAATAAATAACTGATTTCTGCCGACATTTTGCTACCTCTATATACAACAAATTATACGCAAACGAACACTCAACACAGACTCATCGCAAAAATAAATAAGCCCCTTAACAGAACTTAACTATTTTGTGTACATTAATCAAGAAAAATTGCACATTGTCTAATTATATTGGCAGGGCGGGAGCATGCTTTGAATAATTCTCATTTAGACGCAAATACCGTATCCATTGGCCGTACTCCTTGCTGAAGACGCCGTGAATCCTTCCATGGAGGCTTTTCGGCAGCATGCCAGAATTACATTGTAAACGTAATCTACAAAATTGCACTTGCTGTTGATTTAATGTAGTTTCCATCTTTATTGAATTATATAATTTTTGTAACGTTCGGCGTACAGTTCAATGCAGTTCCGTTATAATATTACTCAAACCCAAGTTTTATTTGATCAGGTTTATGGACTCCAAAGGACGAAGAATAAGCAGTAATCCATGACATCTAAAAAAGAACTATCAGAAAGAGACATCTGTACTAAATACATCCTACCTGCTTTGGAGAAATCGGGCTGGAATCCACTGACGCAAATCAGGGAAGAAGTCTCATTTACTGACGGTCGAATCTATGTCAAAGGCAACCTCACCAGCAGGGGAAAAAGGAAGCGGGTAGATTACATTCTCTACTACAAACCTAATATTCCCATTGCCATTATTGAAGCCAAAGACAATAAGCATTCAGTCAATGCGGGTATTCAGCAAGGCCTGAGCTATGCAGAAATACTTGATATTCCCTCAGTCTATAGCAGCAATGGTGATGGTTTTTTTGAGCATGACCGCACCTGCACTGATGGCAGTATTGAAAAAGAACTCTCCCTTGATGAATTCCCATCACCGCAAACACTTTGGCAACGCTATAAAAAATACAAAGGCATAGAAACCGAAGATCAGGAAAAAATTGCCGCACAAGATTACTTTTTCGATGGTTCAGACCGAACCCCGCATTATTACCAGCAAATAGCCATCAACCGTACTGTTGAAGCCATTGCCAAAAGGCAAAAGCGCATTTTGCTCACCATGGCAACCGGTACGGGTAAAACCTACACCGCCTTTCAGATCATCCATCGATTATGGAAGAGTAATAACAAAAAGCGGATATTATTTCTGGCAGACAGAAATGCCCTGATTGATCAAACCAAGCGCGGTGATTTTCGTCATTTCAAAGATAAAATGACAGTCATCAGGCACAAGAAAATAGACAAGTCCTACGAGATTTATCTCGCGCTTTATCAGGGCTTAACCAACTACGACGAAGACAAAGACGCCTATCGGGAATTCAGCCCTGATTTCTTCGATCTTATTGTTATTGACGAATGTCACCGGGGCAGCGCCGCAGAAGACAGTGCCTGGCGCGAAATTCTGCATTATTTCGACAAGGCAACCCATATCGGTCTGACCGCCACCCCAAAAGAAACCGAAACCATTTCCAGCACAGAATACTTTGGCAACCCCATCTACACCTACTCACTCAAACAGGGCATACAGGACGGTTTTCTCGCCCCCTACAAAGTGTTGCGTGTTGGTCTGAATGTTGATCTGGAAGGCTGGCGACCTGAACAGGGTAAAACAGACAAACAAGGCTTACTGGTCGAAGATCGCATCTACAACCGTAAGGATTACGACAAAAACCTGGTCATTGACGAACGTACAGAAGTAGTGGCCAAAAAGGTTACCGAATTTTTGAAAAAAACCAGCCGCTTCGACAAAACAATTATCCTTTGTGTCGATATTGACCACGCCCAGCGCATGAGAGCCGCAATGGCCAACGAAAACAGCGATTTAATGGCGCAGAACAGCAAGTATGTCATGCAAATCACAGGTGATAACGACGAAGGCAAGATGGAGCTGGATAACTTCATTAATCCCGAAGAAAAATATCCAGTAATTGCCACCACCTCAAAACTGATGACCACAGGTGTTGATGCACAAACCTGTAAACTCATCGTGCTGGACAGCAATATCGCCTCAATGACCGAATTCAAACAAATTATCGGTCGTGGCACACGCATCAATGAAGAATTCGGTAAAACCTTTTTTACCATTATGGATTTTCGCAACGTCACTGACCTGTTTGCCGATCCGGATTTTGATGGCGATCCGATCAGGGTTAAGGAAATCGGAGAAGACGAAGCAATCGAAGCCCCCGAAGATGAAGCCAGCAATAACGAAGTCGTTACCGATGAAGACGGGGAAGAAATTATCTTTGAACCCGAACAGCCGCCCGATATCATTGACGGCGGTGATGTGGTCGCCGAACCCAGACAAAAATACTATGTCAATGGCGTCAATGTCGCCGTACTCAATGAACGCATTCAATGGACGGCAATGGCAAACTGATCACCGGCAGCCTGAAAGACTACACCAGACAAAAAGTCCGTGAGCAGTACCAGTCACTGGATGATTTTCTCAACAAATGGCATCAGGCTGATAAAAAACACGCCATCATTGAAGAACTTACCGAACAGGGCATTGTGTTTGAAAACCTCAGGGAAGCCATTAACAAAGAAATGGATATTTTCGCTCTTATCTGCCACACCGCCTTTGACCGGCCCCCACTGACCAGTGCCGAACGTGCCAACCAGGTCAAAAAACGGGATTACTTCACCCAATATGGTGAACAGGCGCGACAGGTATTAGAAGACCTGTTGGACAAATACGCCGACGAAGGCATTGAAAATATCGAAGATATGAAAATACTACAGGTCAGCCCGCTGGATCAGCTTGGCTCACCTGTGGAGATCGTCAAATGTTTTGGTGGTAAAAAGCAGTACCTCAAAGCGCTCAGTGAGTTAGAATCAGAAATATACAAAGCCGCTTAACAGGAAAAACAACATGATAAAACTATCACCCGAAAAAATGACCACTGCCGAAAAACTCTCTGCAATGGAAATACTGTGGAAAGATTTATGTCAGCATAGCACACTTGAATCACCCGCCTGGCATCAGGAAGTGCTTGAATTACGTGAACAGCAACGCATGGCAGGTGACCAGCCAGCCATGGACTGGGAAGCCGCCAAAATTCAGATCCGCAAGAAAATTACATGAAAATAAAAATACTACCCGCCGCTAATAATGATCTGCTTAATGGATATGATTTTTACGAACAACAAGAGCGAGGGATCGGTCAATATTTTCTGGACAGTCTGTTTTCAGATATTGACTCACTATTGATCTATCATGGGGTTCACCCCGTTTTTTTTGGAAAATATCATCGTATGCTTTCTCAGCGTTTTCCTTTTGCCATCTATTATCAAATCGAAGATGAAGATATTGTTGTCTGTGCAATTCTTGATTGCAGAAAAAATCCGGCCTGGACAAAAGGGAGGTTTGAATAATGGCAAACATCAGCGGCATCGTAAAATCAGCAAGAAAAATTATGCGTCAGGATACCGGCACAGGCAGTGATGAACTGCGTATCCTGCAACTGGGCTGGATGTTATTCCTCAAAATATTCAGCGACAAAGACAAGGAACTGGAACTGATACAGGATGACTATACCTCACCCATCCCCGAAGCGCTGCACTGGGATGAATGGGCCGGTAATGACGAAGGCATGACAGGTGATGAACTGCTGGCCTTTGTCGATCAAACCCTGTTTCCCACACTGGCCAATATTGACCTCTCAACCGGCAATAAGCGCGCCTTGCTGGTACATGAAGTATTTGCCAATAACTACAACCACATGAAGTCTGGCATACACCTGCGTCAGGTCATCAACAAGCTCAATGAAATTGACTTTAATAACAGCAAAGACAAACAGGTTTTCGGGCAAATCTACGAAACCTTTTTAAGCGAACTGCAAAGCGCCGGCACACTGGGTGAGTTTTACACCCCACGCGCCATTACCACTCTGATGACCGAACTGATTGATCCGCAGCACGGCGAAACACTACTTGACCCCGCCTGTGGTACAGGTGGCTTTTTAACGGCGGCACTGGAGCATCTCAAGGCCAGCGCCAGCAGCGTCGCCGAACGGGAAACACTGCAACATAATATCAAAGGCTGGGAATACAAACCCCTGCCCTATCTGCTGGGCAACACCAATCTGATTCTGCACGACATCAACCTGCCTAATATTCAGTTCGGTGATTCACTGGCAAAACCACTTTCCGAATACCGTCAGAAAGACAGGGTCGATGTCATTCTCGCCAATCCGCCCTTTGGAGGCGTAGTCTCCAATAACAATGAAAACAATTTCCCGCAGACTTATCGCACCAGGGAATCCGCCGACCTGTTTTTAATCCTGATGATCCATCTGCTCAAAGACGGCGGCAGAGCAGCCATTGTACTGCCCGATGGCTCACTCACCGGCGACGGCGTAAAACAACGCATTCGCCAAAAACTGCTGGAAGACTGCAATCTGCACACCATTATCCGCCTGCCTAATTCCGTGTTTCAGCCCTATGCCTCGGTGGCCACCAATCTGCTGTTTTTCACCAAAGGCGAGCCGACCAAAACCATCTGGTATTTTGAGCACAAACTCCCCGAGGGCTACAAAGCCTATTCTAAAACCAAACCCATCCAGTTAGCCGAATTTGATGGTCTGAAAAAATGGTGGACTGATCGGGAGGAAAATGAGCAGGCATGGCAGGTGGATATGGAAACCATCAAAGCCAGCGACTACAACCTCGATATTAAAAACCCGCACCAGCCCGAAGAAGAAAAACAATACAGCAGCGCTGAATTACTGGACATGCTGCACCAGTCTTTTTCCAAGAGTGATGAATTGCTGGCAAAACTGCGTGAGGAATTAGGGTAATGAGTCGTTGGAGAAAAGTAAAAATTGGTGAGTTTCTTTTTGAAAGAGAAGGAAAATACAAACCAGACAGTGAGACTATATCAGGATTAAAACGAATAGATAAGATGGATTTTTCGGGTAATTTTCATATTGCCCAAAAACCCAGTAAAACCAACATGATTTTAATTTGCCCGGGAGACCTGGTTATCTCAGGGATCAATGTTTCAAAAGGCGCTATGGGTATATATGGAGGTAAAGAAAATGTGACTGCAACTATTCACTACTCATCCTACACTTTTGATACATCAATGATTGATGTTGAATATTTTAAACATTTTCTGAAAAGCAGTGAGTTTATACGATTACTAAAAGAACAGGTCAAAGGCGGTATTAAAACAGAGATAAAACCAAAGCACATTTTGCCATTAGAGATCGAATTACCAGATATTCAAGAGCAACGGAAAATTGTTGAACATTTCAAAAGCATAGAAACTGAAGATGCAGAACTAAAAACCGAAATCACCCAACAAAAAAACCTGCTAAAAAAACTCCGCCAGCAAATATTACAGGAAGCCATTGAAGGCAAGCTTACGGCTGACTGGCGAGCAGAACATCCTGATGTCGAACCCGCCAGCGAATTACTAAAACGCATACAGGCAGAAAAAGCCCAACTGATTAAAGACAAAAAAATAAAAAAACAAAAACCACTGCCACCGATTAATGAGGATGAAAAACCGTTTACATTGCCAAAGGGGTGGGTTTGGTGTCGGTTGGGGGAATATGCGTTATTTGAAAGAGGTAAGTTTTCTATAAGACCAAGAAATGATCCTAGTTGTTTTGGGGGCGAGTATCCATTTATTCAGATTGGTAGTTTAGATAGTTATGGAAAAATAATAATCAATTATAAACAAACACTTAATGAAAAAGGTTTTAGAGCATCTAAATTATTTGAAAAGGGTACGGTTGTAGTAGCCATTGTTGGTGGAACAATTGGAAACATTGGTGTACTTGGTAAAGAAATGTGCTTTCCAGATAGTATGGTTGGTGTGAGACCCAACAAACATACAAATCAGGACTATATTTTGATGTTGTTACGTCATTTTAGACCACATATACTTGAGATGTCTTATCAAATGGCCGGGCAGCCAAACATTAAACTCCCAACACTTAATAACCTTATCTGTTCACTCCCCCCACTCCCCGAACAAAAAGCCATCGTCGCCAAAGTCGAAAAACTGCTCGCCCTGTGTGATCAACTGGAAAACCGGATAACAACCAATAAAACTCACGCCGAACAACTGATGCAGGCCGTACTCAGGGAAGCCTCCCAGCCTGCCGGGAAAACAGGCAACAGAACAGCTCAGGTGGTCTGAACGACTACAATTAAAAACATACTCCCGCCTGTTATATCGGCGCTTTTACCACCCCTTTATAAAAAGGTTTATCACAATGAATATTCATAGACTTGGTCACCTTGCTGATCACGGACTGAATAGGATTAACCACACTGCTGACCAGTACATTGACCTCCTTAACCCTAGGTGAGGACAGTTTACCCATCACCTGTTCCTTATAGACAGGGCAGCCGTATTTATCCACCGTGGCCACATTAAAATCAATAAATTGGTCATTAATGGTATCAATTTTACCGGTAATTGCCAGGCGGAACTTGTCGGTTGAAAAGGCGACATCCTTCATTGTTGCAATGCCATTAGCAAAAGCTATTTCTGAATGCAACTGCTTAATCTGGCTGTTGCCTTTGTTTGCAACACTCTTAACCAGATTGCGATAATCATTGCCCTTGGTCACCAGTACTCCTGCCGGTCCTAACAGGACAACTGCACCGACATCCAGCATACCCACACTCTGAGAATTCTGGAAGTCTTTAAGCACCTTATTTAAATTAAAGCCTTGCAAATGCAGGTTATCCCCTTTAACCAGTACATTACCTTCCAGAATATTTACCTTGCCTTTGGTTATGGTTCCTGACAGATTATTATCCAGAAAAACATAACCCTTAAGTATATTACCGCTTTCAAGCAATCGGGAAACCGGCTCCATATTCAGTTTTTTACTTGCAACATTTAACTGCCAGTGAATATCATTATTTTTAGCCCAGAATATTTTACCCCTGGACTGCAGCTCAGAATCCAGAGCATGCAGGGTCAGTTTTGACAGTACAATTTCCTTCTGTTTGCCTTCTATGAGCATATTAAAGTTTTCCAGTCCCACCTGTTCATCAAAAAGCTTACCGCTTTTTAAACGAAACTGTCCCTGCCGGGCAAACTGCTTAAGAAAATCCCTGGACAGGGGTTCAAGATACTGGCCTTTTTTAAATACCGGAAACTTTATTAAGTCAGTTTCAATATGCGTAAAAGAATAATCTCTGTCTCCGGGTGTTTTAACCTTTACCTGATCACCGCTTAACTCAATAGCCTGTATGATCAGGTCAGCTATTTTTGACTGACCGTCAGCAATTAAATCCTGCCGTTTAATATTCAGATGCAGAGTTTCAGCCTCAAAAACATAATCACCGGCGGTGAATCTAAAGTCAGCCATTTTATCAACAGACAATTCAATCATCAGCCTGTCAGGTTTTGACCAGCTCAATGACTCAATAGAAGATTCAGGATAGGACAATTCCAGTTTTAATTTATTTTCTGCCTTAAATGTAAGAAGCGGATCAACTTTTTTTATCTTATCATCAGGATCAGTCTTAACCTGCTTCAGCTTCTTTTGAACAGTATTCCCTATATAGGTAAAATTAAAGTCGTCTGTCTCTATAAAACCTTTCTCATTTTCAAAACTTAATAGCAGTTTTTTAATTTTCCTACCGGGCAGGTGAATATCCTGTATCTCCAGCATACCACTTTGCTGATAGTTAACCAGTACGGACGGTGTATCAATAACCAGCTGATAATTATCCATTACTGGCAACAGGGAAAGCTCTGCCCTGGCCTTATTGAGGATTAGGGAGTCGCCATTTTGTTGATCCTGATAGTTCAGTTTATGAACATTTAAAACAACATCCTCTATCATTAGGCTCTTAATATAGCCTTTTTCCCCGGCACCCGCTTTATCTTTAGTGTTATTGTCTACACTATTATCTGGAGAAGAGGAAGAAGCTGTAAAATTAGACCGGCCTTTTTTATTAAACAGAATATTCAACTCACGGGCATCGATATCCAGTTTGCTGACTGTAATACTTTTTGAATACAGGGATTGCGGAGTTAACTTCAGGGACAGGTGGCTAATATCCATTATCAGTTTTTTGTCATTATATAAACTGACATCATCAACACTGAATTTTATACCGGTAACAATACTGAGTGTTATATCACCTTTAATATCCAGATTTAAACCACTTTGTTCTTTAACCAGGGTAGAGATTTCAGATTTATAATGATTAACATCTACAAAAACCGGCACCAGGATAGCGATTAACAGGAAGATAAAAAATACAATAGCCAGTATTTTTAAAGCTAATTTTTTCCAGCCTAGCAGTTTTTTCATTTTTACACCTGTGCCTCTTCCAGTTCTTCACTGATCTGCATCCATTGTTCCTCTGTTTCATCCAAGGTACGGCTGACGTCCGCCTGTTGCTGAAGCAGTTCTTTAAGCTGCTGCTTTTGTGCCGATTCATAAATATCGGGTTCTGCCAGCAGGGTTTCAAGCCTCTGTTTTTCCTGGTTCAGTTTATCCATTTCCCGCTCCAGTCTGGCCAGTCGGTTTTGCAGAGGTCTGAGTAATTTTCTTTTTTCTGCATCCAGCCGTTTCTGTTCTTTTCTTGAAGGGGTTGCTGTGTCCTTCAGGTTCCTGTTTTCCCCGTCACTGTCCGTATTCAGCCCTTCCAGTTTTTTCTGCTCATTGATCCAGTTTCGATAATCCTCCAGATCACCCTTAAAGGCCCCTACTTTTTTATCCGCCACCAGATAAAACTCATCGCTGACACTGCGCAGTAAATGCCGGTCATGAGAAACAATAACCATGACTCCTTCAAACTCCTGTAAGGCCAGGCTGATGGCATGCCGCATATCCAGATCCAGATGGTTAGTGGGCTCATCCAGCAGTAACAGGTTAGGCTTCTGATACACCAGGGTAGCAAATACCAGACGGGCTTTCTCACCGCCGGAAAAAGGCGCAATTTTAGATCCCACCTTATCTCCACTGAAACCGAAGCCGCCCAGATGATTGCGCAGTTCCTGTTCGGTGGCTTTTTTTCCCAGACGTTGAATCTCACGAAAAAAATGTTCCATGGGGGTATCTTCAGAATGCAGCTGTTCCAGTTGATGCTGGGCAAAGTAACCAATGCGCAATTCAGAGGACCGTTCCACCCGACCTGAAGCGGCCTGCAGTTCCCCGGCCAGTAATTTAATAAACGTGGATTTACCGGCACCATTATGTCCCAGCAGACCAATTCTTGAACCAGGCTGTAAATTAATATGCACATGGTCCAGGATCACGGTGTCATCATAAGCCAGGCGAATATCTTCAAGGGCAATCAGCGGATTGGGGATTTTGCCCGGTGCATGAAATTCAAAATGAAACGGAGAGTCCACATGGGCTTGGGAAATCAGTTCCATTTTCTCCAGAGTCTTGACTCTGGACTGGGCCTGTTTAGCCTTGGTAGCCTTGGCCTTGAAACGGTTAATAAAAATCTGAATATGTTTAATTTCCCGCTGTTGCCGCTCATAGAGCACCTGCTGCTGAGCCAGTTGTTCCGCACGCACCCGTTCAAACTGGGAATAGTTGCCGGTATACAGGGTTATGTGCTGATGTTCTATATGAATAATGTGGGTCATGACGCTGTCCAGAAAATCCCTGTCATGGGAGATCAGCAACAGGGTGCCGGGGTATTTTTTCAGCCACTCTTCCAACCATAAGACCGCATCCAGATCCAGGTGGTTGCTAGGCTCATCCAGCAACAGCAGGTCAGAACGGCACATCAGGGCACGGGCTAGGTTTAAACGCATACGCCAGCCACCGGAAAAACTGTTAACGGGATTATTTAACTGCTGCTGACTAAACCCCAGACCGGATAATAACTGTGCCGCCCGGCTGTTGGCCGTATAACCATCCGCTTCTTCCAGTTGCGCATATAGCTGTCCCAGCTTTTCACCTTCGTTAGATGCTCCCGCCTGTTCTATGGCCGCCTCAATAGTCCATAACTGCTGATCACCATCAATAACGTAGTCCAGAGCAGAACGCTCTGTAGAGGGGGATTCCTGAGCAACATACGCCACCACCCAGCCGGGCGGCATAAAAAAGTCACCGCTGTCAGCCTGCAGTTCATTATTAATCAGGGCAAACAGGCTGGATTTACCGCAGCCGTTAGCACCGGTAATCCCCACTTTCTGGCCAGGATGAATTGTGACATCCACATCTTGGAGCAGCAATTGTGCTCCACGACGCAGATCAAGGTGAGAAAATTTAAGCATGGAATAACATCAACAGGATAAATAGAATAAACAGATTTATTTTATCAGCTAATGTAAATGACATACAGGAAAATGTAATCCGTAGATTATTCAGTTTTAAACTTTCGAATGGACGCTAATTAATTCGTTTCATCAAAGGTCTGCCATTGCTCTTAAATGAAATACCATTTTTGTTATCACCAATCATAATTACCTCTATAACCGGTTCATATACTGGCTGCTCTGAACACCACTCAATAATAAAATTGGCGCCTGAACCGCCTCTGCTATCCTGCTTTTCAATCAGTATTTCTGTTGATTGCAACGGTCCTAAAGTCAGTTGCCCCTTGATATAGTTCTGCAAATTTTTCCCCTGAGAATCATAATATGTCGCAGACAACAGAGTAATATTGTTTTCAGGATCCGAATTACGGATACTCAAAGTAGCTTCTAATAACTGAGGATTGCCCCCGGAAGAGTAAACATGAGAATAAATTGGCACATAAACTGTTTGGGCACTGGTAATATGAATACTATTACTGTCTGTCTGTATACTCTCAAGAACAGGAGGTACATAGCTTAAATTGTCTTCAATGGTATGCAGCCTGTCACCCAGATAAACAACACCAATAAGCAGTGCAACAAAAAAAACAACAGGGGTTAGCAATCGGCCGAATGATAATTTATTGTCTGTTGTCATATTACTATTTTTTTTCATTTTTATTCCTTAACAAAGAAAATTCTGTCACCACAGGCAGCAGCTCATCTTACTTTTCTGTCGATATATTCTCAGGCAAAGAAAAATGGCTGCCACCCTGTAAAGATGTCATAAACACAATACCAACACCAGGTTTATCAAGTCCTGCTTTGCAAAATATAAAATCAAATATTTCATCTGCTCTTGATTGTGAGACAACGACTTCAATCTCATACGAAAAATGCGGTTGTGGAAGCTTACCGGGTTTTGACCTCGCTTCAAACAAAGAGGCATAACCACGGCAGTTAATACTATTGGCACGAGTGATCTGTTGCTCTTCATAAAGAGCCTGCAGCAGTTCTCTTTCTGTTTTTTCACTGTTTATAATGCAGGAAATAAGTTTAACTGCTTCACGAGGAACCTTAGTTTCACTCACATCTGTTTTAGCCTGAACTTCAGAACCTGTATTAACCATGCCCATTATCCATTGCTGTCATCCTGTGAATTACGAAAGTTTTCCGGCAAATAGGTTGCTACCTTTTCCAGCTCAGTAATATACATAAACCCCATACCGGGTAAATCCAGTTCAGCAGCCAGATTAAGCGCATCAAAAGTATATCCCGTTGTTCTGCTGAAACCAGTACATTCACAACATCTTTTTCAGTGTCAACCGCAATCCCCCACAAACCAAATAACTCTCGTACCCCGGTACCTTTGGCATGATAGAGCCTTGCTCCAAGAGATACACCCAGTTCTCGGGCGGCCTTTAATATAATGTCACCGCGTCCTTCCTGAACAACACAGGTGATCTGTGAGACATCAGTCAAATAAACAATATTTTTTATACTCATAGGATGGCCGGTATCTCCTGTTCATCAAATAGTGGCTTTGCCAGATCAGCATCTGATGTCTGCAAGCGGTCCTGGTACTGAGCCCAGAGTCCTGTAATCATAACACTGATGATTGGTCCGATAGAAGCTAGGCAAAGAATACCAAACCCCTCTGCCGCATTCATTGCTCCGCCAATACCCAGGCCCATAGCCAGCACCAGGGGAACTGTAATCGGCCCGGTCGTTACACCGGCACTGTCCCAGGCCACTTTAACGAATTGTTCAGTGGAAAAAAAGTCAGTACAACAGCAAGCAGATAAGCAGGAACCAGTATCCAGACAAGTGGTAAATCAAACATTAGTTTTGCTACCCCTATAGCAATACCAAAAGCCACACCCAGAGAAACAGAGGTTAATAAAGTTGTTTTTTTAAATACCCCATTGGTCAGACTTTCAGTCGTTTCCCCCAGTGCATTAAGTGCCGGTTCCGCGATTGTCGCTCCATAACCTAATACCCAGGCAAAGAGCAGAACTAGGACAATACCAACAACATATTGATAAATAGGTGAATTATCCATACCTGGAATGGCCATAAACGCTGCGGGGATCTGGTTGCCAAGACTACTGCCGAGCATGGAAAGGCCGTAAGTCAGGCGATACTAAAGAGACACATACCAATAATAGTAAGAACAATACCAACAATAATTTCACTTTTATTATGCAGCTTTGCTTTCAATATTACGCTGTAGACAAAAAACAGAAACAATACCAGCGGGACAATTGCTCGCACCCCATGACAATTTCCTGCCACGGGCTGCGTTCATACTAGGCAGGTATTACAGTGCCTGCCATAGCGGCACTATGCTGTGATGCGGCAATAATTTCTTCAGGCGTGTAGATAAAAGAGAGGCTCTTCTCCGCTCTGATGAGTGAAGAAAGATGCTAATACTCACAAAACCTGTTGAAATATAAAGCTTCTGACAGTTTTATAAGCAATAGGTAATATGAGTATCAACATCTCACCCACT
>JBHNNM010000021.1:0-15158 GCA_048563625.1 Gammaproteobacteria bacterium
GTTTCATATAACAATTCTCCTGTCTTTGAGTGATCTGTTGTCCTGACAAGTGCTTTCTCCACAAGAAAAAGTACTTATCTTAATTCATCACTCAACCGGACAAGATAATTGTCGCCTAATAAAAGAACCGGATCTGGAACTTTATGGTGCCGCCCAGCACTGGGATCACCGTGAGGATGATACTGATTACTTTACTCAGCCCGGTGAACTGTTTCGCCTGATGGACAGCAATCAGCAGCAGGTTTTATTTGAAAACACTGCCCGGTTCATGGCAGACAGTCATATTGAAATCAAGAAGCGACATATTCGTCATTGTCTGCAGGCCGATCCTGCTTATGGTGAAGGCGTTGCCGGGGCTTTAGGCATATCACTGGATGATATAGCTTAAGATGCTAAAACAAAAAAGCCCGCAATATATGCGGGCTTTTTTTATCAACAGATACCTGACATATTAGTCATCAGATTCTTCGGGTGCTTCTGGAGTATCATCTGCAGGGTCATAGCCTTCAGGTAATTCATGAGCAATACCCTTGTGACACTGGATACAGGTCCAGCCGTATTCAGTGGCTTCTTCATGACGATTAGCGCTACGGGATTCCTGCTTGTCAAAGTCCATGGACTCGAAGTCATGACAGTTACGGCATTCCCGTGAATCGGTACCCAGCATACGGGCCCATTCGTGTTTAGCCAGCTCAAGGCGTTTAGCCTCAAATTTTTCACGCGTATCAATAGTACCCAAGAGCTTGTGATAAACTTCATTGGAAGCTTGGATCTTACGGATGATTTTATGCACCCAGTCTTTAGGTACATGGCAATCAGGACAGGTTGCTCTAACACCGGTACGGTTGGAGTAATGAATGGTTGAAGTATATTCTTCATAAACATTGTTTTTCATTTCATGACATGAAATACAAAATGATTCCTGGTTAGTCGCTTCCATGGCGGTATTAAAACCACCCCAGAAGATAATACCCAGTACAAAACCAAAAAAGAGTATCTTGAATGTACCTTCTTTAGAAAATAAACCCATAGTCCTAATCCCTATTATTATTTACATATATTTTTTATAAAAGTCAGCAATACCTGATTGGCAGATTATACACAACCAATCAGATTTTTAGAATATACACATACTGGATATATAGGTATATTTTATTCTACGCCTTCATAAACATTTTCTACCAGCGGATCACTATTTACCTGTGGTACGTGGCACTGCTTGCAGAAATAACGGCGCTTGGAAATATGATCCAGAGTTTTACCGTCACGGGTAATATAGTGACTGTCTCCCACCTTAGGTGCTTTTTCCTTTTTATAGGCTTTTTTACTGTGACATTTCAGACAACCGTTGTTTTTCAGGGTAATGCGGTACTTGTCAATTTTATGAGGAATTAATGGCGGCTGCTTTTCAAAGTTCCGCTCATAACCACCCTCTTCTGACTGAACCTTGTATTTGCCCACATTGACTGATTTGGCATCCAGGGGTTTATCCCCCCGCAGAGATTCTACAGACATTGCCGGTAATGAGAACATCATCGCCACGAGCGCTAACAGCATCAAAGTCATTACTTTTCTGCTAAGACTCTTAGTGTTAGAAGTCATTATTTTTTTAGTGTTAAGCATTTTGTTTCTCCATTAAGATCTGGAATTTTTAAAAATTTGCATTTTATTTGCATATTTATCGCTAGCCTTTAAAACGACTGGAAAATTTAAATACATCCTCATCACATACATCAATACAGCGTCCGCAGTTAGTACAGTTGCCCTCATCAATGAGCGGGCCGATGCCCTTATCTGCGCCTTTTAGTGCCTGTCTGATAACCTTGGGTTCAGGACAGACAACAAAGCAATCATTACAGTCATCACACTGTTCACGATTATAACCACTGACCCTGACCAGACTCTTCTGTCCCAGCAGGCTGTAAAAAGCCCCTACCGGACAGAGATGACCACACCAACCTCTCTGACTGACAAAAATATCAAACACAAAGATTGCCAGGATCACCATCCAGGCCCACCCCATACCAAAGATAATGCCACGAAACATTAACGATACAGGATTAAACAGTTCCCACACAATGGCACCGGTTATAAGCGGCAGTACCAAAGTCAGTCCGAGCAGCCAGTAACGACTGCTGCGGGAAAACTGGCTCGATACCTTTATACCCAGTTTCCTGCGTACCCAGCCTGCTGTATCGGTCACTATATTGACCGGACAAACCCAGGAGCAATAAACCCGACCGCCCACCAGTCCATAAAACACCAACACGATGGCAACACCAATCAGCCCTTCTGTTGTCGGGAAGTGTCCCGCCATCAGACCCTGCAACATCACATAGGGGTCAGACAGCGGTAAAACTTCTAGCGTCAGGCTTGATGCCATATTGCCTTTAACTATCCAGACACCCAGCAAGGGTCCTGCAAGAAACAAAGCTAGTATGCTCAGCTGTACCACTCTTCTCAGAATGAGCCACTTATGGGCCCGCCACCAGCCTTTTTTCTCAACCGCCTGATGACCAGGCGCCTGATGCCGTTCAGAGGACTTAACCATCATTTGTTCTCCTAGTTCTGCAGTTTTTTCAAACTGTCCAGAGGGTTAGAGGAAAACGGTGTGTCATGTTCCAGCTTTGCTTCAGGCGGCAATTCCAGCCCACCCTGGTTATAGTCGTAACGCACACCTTCAGGTAAGTTATACTGATGTTCAATATCCGGTTTAACCAGACTCCCTCCAGCCTTATCCTTCTGTTCCCAGCCCAGTCGATAGTGTGTACCCAGCAGGCCCTTGGCCAGATGGATGGGTAACACTTTAATGGCTGCTTCTTCCAGAATACAGGCCTTTTCGCACTTGCCGCAGCCCGTGCAGGCGTCTGAATGAAGCACCGGTATAAACATCGCATGTTTACCCGAACGACGGTTATGATGCATTTCTATGGTTATTGCTTCGCCCTGTACCGGACAAACATTAAAACACACCTCACAGCGCAGACCCTGAAACGCAATGCACTCTTCCTGATCGATCAAGACTGCCAGCCCCATTCGGGCATCTTCAATCTTTTTTAATTCATGGCTCAGGGCATTGGTCGGACAGGCCGCTGCACAGGGAATATCTTCACACATCTCGCAGGGTTTTTCCCTGGCAACAAAGTAGGGAGTACCCAGTGCGACCTGTTCCCCCAGCTCTGCCAGTCTAAGCATATCGTAGGGACAGTCCCGCACACAGAGTCCGCAGCGGATACAGGCGCCCAGGAATTCATCCTCAGGCAATGCACCCGGCGGCCGAATAGTCCAGGCAGGAAAGGATGAAGCCTGTCGGGAATATGTTCCCATTCCCAGCCCCAGTAATGCTGTACCGCACACTGTTTTCAGGGTGTCCCCCATAAACTTGCGTCGACTCAGCACCGCCTTATGTTCTGCCTTTTCCCCCTCTGATGACACAGAAAGCCCCCGCTTTTGCTTATCAGACATGTAAAAACGCCTCTTTAACTGTTTAAACCTGCTTGTGTTTTAAAGTTCGGCTCAGTTTAAAAATATTAAACTGAGCCGGTGATGCACCAATGATGCATTAGTTGTGTATTTAACTCTCCTGTTACAGATTGTTTACTTTAATTTAAGCTAATGGTTGCATCAATTAAGCTTTCATAACCTTACAGGCACATTTCTTGTAATCGGTTTCTTTAGAAAGCGGATCCGTTGCATCCAGTGTCGCCTTGTTGATCAGACGGCCTGCATCAAACCAGGGGACAAAGACCAGCCCTTCGGGTGGCTTGTTCCGAGCTTTGGTTTCAATACGGGCATAGATCTCACCACGACGGGTCATTAGCTTGGCCTTGGCGCCATTTCGCAGCTTACGCTTCTTGGCATCCATTTTGTTCATATAGATGACCGCTTCCGGTACCGCACGATAAAGTTCAGGTACCCGACGAGTCATGGAACCGGAGTGCCAGTGTTCCAGCACACGACCAGTGGCCAGCCACAGGTCAAATTCCTTATCTGGACTCTCTGCTGGTGGCTCATAAGGTGCGGTAATAATTTTAGCCTTACCACCATTTTTCTTCTTATTGCCATAGAAGAACACATCACCTTTCTTGCCATCAGGATTCCACTTGGCTACATAAGGGTCATAGCCTTCACGGAAGCGCCATAAGGTTTCCTTGCCGTCCACCACAGGCCAGCGTAAACCGCGTGCTTTATGGTACATATCAAATGGTGCTAGGTCATGGGCATGACCGCGACCAAAGGAGGCATACTCTTCAAACAGACCTTTCTGGACATAATATCCAAAATGCTCCATTTCATGGTTTTTATAGACATTACCACTACCATCAGTCACTTCCTGCTTGGGATACTGGTTGACCTGACCGTTTTCATACAGAACTTCGTACATGGTCTTGTCTTTGTATTCAGGCATCTTGGCCAACAGTTCTTCCGGCCAGACTTCAGACATCTTGAAGCGCTTGGTAAATTCCATTACCTGCCATAAATCAGACTTGGCTTCCCCAGGTGCTTCCACCTGCTGACGCCAGAACTGAGTACGACGTTCTGCGTTACCATAAGCCCCTTCTTTTTCAACCCACATAGCCGTTGGCAGGATTAGATCCGCAGCCATTGCTGTTACAGTTGGGTAAGGGTCAGAAACGGTAATGAAGTTTTTGGGATTACGATATCCCGGCCAGGTTTCTTCATTGAAGTTCGCCGCAGCCTGGGCATTGTTGGTACACTGAACCCAGTAGGCATTAAGCTTACCGTCTTTCAGCATACGGTTCTGTAATACCGCATGGTAACCGGGCTTGGGATTGATGGTACCTTCAGGCAGTTTCCAGATTTTCTCTGCAATGTCACGATGGGCTTTCTTCTTGACCACCAGATCCGCAGGCAGACGATGAGAGAAGGTACCCACTTCACGCGCTGTACCACAGGCAGATGGCTGACCAGTCAGAGAGAATGGACCACTACCTGGCTTGGAAGTCTTGCCGGTTAGCAGATGTACGTTGTAGCACAGACCATTTACCCAGACACCACGGGTATGCTGGTTAAAGCCCATGGTCCATAAAGAAGTGATCTTCTTGTCTGGATCAGCATACAGCTTGGCCAGTTTTAACAGCTTGTCTTTTGGAACACCGGACATTTTGCTGGCTTTTTCCAGAGTATACGGCTTAACTGATTCAACGTATTCTTCAAAAGTAATCGCAGGATGCTTGCCAACACCAGAGTTTTTGGCTTTCTCCTCCAGAGGATTAGTAGGACGCAGTCCATAACCAATGTCTTCAGTTACTTTATGGAAAGCCACATGTTCCTTGATAAAGGCTTCATCATAAGCCTTGTTTTCAATAATATAATTGGCAATATAGTTAAGGATCGCCAAGTCAGTCTGTGGTTTGAACACCATGCCATTATCGGCCAGTTCAAAAGAACGGTGTTTAAAGGTGGAAAGCACATGGACTTCACAGCCTTTCTTAGTCAGACGGGTATCGGTAATACGCGACCACAGAATCGGGTGCATTTCTGCCATATTGGAACCCCAGAGCACAAAGGCATCAGCGTGTTCCAGGTCATCATAACAACCCATCGGTTCATCAATACCGAAACCGCGCATAAATGCGCCCACAGCAGAGGCCATACAATGACGGGCATTAGGATCCAGGTTATTGGAACGGAAACCACCTTTAATCATCTTGGATGCCGCATAGCCTTCCCAGACAGTCCACTGACCGGAACCAAACATACCCACGGCAGTCGGTCCTTTCTCTTTCAGAGTAGCCTTCCACTTTTCAGCCATAATATCAAAGGCTTCATCCCAAGATACTTCAGTAAAGTCGCCGTTTTTGTCAAACTTGCCGTTTTTCTTACGCAGCAACGGCTTAGTCAGACGGTCTTTACCGTACATAATCTTGGTCAGGAAATAACCTTTAATACAGTTAAGTCCCTTGTTTACCGGTGCATCGGGATCACCCTGGTTTGCCACCATATGGCCATCCTTAGTACCCACCAGAACACTACAGCCTGTACCGCAAAAACGACAGGCGGCCTTATCCCAGCGAATACCATCATCAGCCGATTCGGCTGCTTTGGTAACACTAACGGGTAAGGTAACACCTGCTACCGATGCGGCTGCAACGGCTGCGTTACTTTTTATAAAATCACGCCTTGTTATACTCACTATACGATCTCCTCTTCCATCGCTGTGTCGTCTTCTTCTTGATGATAAATCATTGCAACATCAATAACACCTTTGATGTCATTTAGGGCTGCCATCTTCTCAGCCAGTGCTTTTTCGCCTTCATCTTCCAATGTGACGATAAGCTTGCCTTCCGGTACTCCGCCAAACACATCAACACCAGCCATTTCATTAAGCAGATCGCTGATTTTAGGAGCATTTTCGTGCTTTACACTTACAATTACACTACAGATATTCATATTACCTAACTTCCTGAATAAACCAGTCCTGTTAATACACTCAGAACTAATAATAGATCAAAAACGTTAGCATAACCTTGATCAGGCTCATGCAACGGCTTCATTTATTAATACGGTATTTAGTTTTACAGCCTGAACCGGACAAACAGATAAACAGGCACCACAGCCGGTGCAGGTTTCTGTATTCAGTACAGGTTCGGCGATACCACCGAGTTTAAGATTAAATTTGATCGCCTCATCATCACAGGACTCACCGCAGGAACGGCAAATCGTTGCATTCATTGAAAAACAGTTGTTCAGGTCAATACTGGCTTTTATATGCCAAGGAGGGAGGAAGGATTCTGAGCTGGCCTCATCAGCGGATTCAGAAAGCGCCTCTCTTTTATTAGAGTTGTTATTATTGGCTGGCAAATCACCACTAAGCGGTAATTTTTTGAGTGCTCCAGCATCACACACATTCAGACAGTCTTCACAGAAGTCACAACCACCCCGATTAAAATCCATTTGCGGGTAACCGCCCCGTCCCTTGATAATAAGCTCATCAAAGCAGGCTTCTATGCATTGGTCACAACGTGTGCAAAAATCGACAAAATACTGTTCAGGAATGGCCCATGGTGGACGAAAAGGTGTTTTATCTCCTTTTAGATCGCCACGAAGAAACTGCATACGAGTTATTTCAGCCATCGAAGAATACTGTATTCCCTGATTTAAACGTCCAGAATAAGTTAACTCTATCAGGTCATAAGAACCTTGACCTAAATCAAGAGACCTTATAGTTTATAAGTAATTAATAATTTAGAAAATTGCTAAGGAATTGAGAGAAATAGTATGCGTTCCCACGCGGGAGCGTGGGAACAAAAGTAGAGAAGACTCTGGATTTTAACTGCTTACAGTTCCTGCAGATAGTTTTCTACATTCTGAGCTGCAGGACTGTCTACCGGTAATAAGGGCAGCAGTTTCTGCCAGTACTGTTTAGCAGCCATTTTATCTCCTGCCGCACGAGCCATCAGACCGGACAGGAACAGGGCATCCACATTATCAGGATTTTTATCCAGCATCTGCTTAAAGAAATCACGAGCCTGGCTATACAGCTCTTGGTCATCCGCCTTGATAACGGCATTGGCATAGTTAATCATTAAGTTAACATCACGGCTGTCAATGACCACGGCTTTGCCATAGGCAACAGCGGAATCCTGGTAGCGACCAAGCACACCATAGGATTTGCCTAAAGTTGACCAGCCTTTAAGATCCTGAGGATCAGCCTTAACTCGGGCTTCAACTCGAGCCACCATCGAAGCAATAAAGGCCTGTTCATCTTTGGAACCGGTCATTTGCTGCCCCGGTGCCGGACCTTTGGGTGCCTGAGCCTGCTTTTCTTGCTGCGGAGGCGGCTGTAGCTGCGACTGATCTGTCTGTGCCAGTAACTGTTCTGCTTCTGTCCTTAACTGACTATCCTCGGGCAGTTCTTTAACCACCTGGGTCATATAGCTTCTGACAATCTGGGCCTGTTCACCCTCTGCCGGCAACATAGCGAGTAAATGTTTCCAGCGTTGAATAGTCTGCTCTTTATTACCCTGCTGATAATCCAGAAAGCCCATAAACCAGAGCGCATCTGCATTATCCGGATCGCTATCAAGCAGTTCCGCTAGTAAGCTTCGAGCCTGTTCATAATTCGGCTCACCGCCGACCTGTAATAACACTTCGACCAGGTCAATTTTTAAATCAGAACGGCCTTCAACCTTATCTTTTTTAATGGTCAGATCCAGGGCTTTCTGATAGGCATTAACAGCTTCAGGGTAGCGTTTCATAACCACATAGGAACGGCCCAGCATAGTCCAGCCCTGAATATTATCCGGACTCTCTTTCAGTTTATTTTCCAGAGAAGCCACCATAGCCCCGATATCCGGAACTTTTTTCTGGTCGCCGGGCATACTGACCGGAGCCTGATTCATCACAATCGCTTCCAGATTATCAGGCTTGATAAATGCGTAGGTCACAATGGAAAAAATCGGAATAAAAACCAGAAAAATCAGTGGCAGCTTTCTGGCCATGCCATTGTCAATCTGCACCAGTTCGGTATCATGAGCCACCGAGCCATCATGCAGAAGGCTATGCTCCACTTCGTTCTGTGCTTCAATTCGGGCCTCTTCATCCAGCAGACCATTGGCAAAATCCTGCTCAATCTGGGCTTTTTTCTGCTCATACAGTTCAATATTGAGCTTTTTACGTCGATTCGCTAGTTCCTGCTTCTGAGCCAGTTCGGCTTCTGAATATTTCCGGAACAGAGGTCTGCTCAGGATCACCACAGCAATCATCAGCAGTACTGCGCAAACCGTCCATAAAATCCACATAGTTGTTTTTACCTTAAATTAATATTTAATTGTTACTGAGCATATTTAACCGTGATTAAAACTCACTGGTTTTTTAAGATATCCTGCAGTTTCTGTTTTTCTTCATCAGATAAATCAGCACTGTCTGTCTGACTTTCCTGTTTATTGGCTCTGATTTTTTTCAGCAACACAAAAACCCCCACAAACATCAGCACAAAGGGGCCGCCCCATAATAACCAAGTGGTGGATTTTACCGGTGGATTGTACAGTACAAAATCACCGTAGCGGTTCACCATAAACTCTGTTACCTGTTCCTTGTTCTTACCCTGCTTAAGCATTTTGGCCACTTCCCGGCGCAGGTCATCGGCCAGATCGGCATTGGAGTCAATCAGGTTCTGGTTCTGACACACCAGACAGCGTAGTTCTTCTGCCAGCTCCTGGTAGTCCTGTTCCACCTGCGGATCATCAAATACAATAGGGGGTTTAGGTGCACCCTTAGGACCCGCTATAGCCAGTACCGGCAGCAGACAGAAAAGCAGCAACAGCAAAAAGGATTTATGGTTTTTCACAATGGACTTCCTTTCCTGCTTTTAGACTTTCAACACAGGTGATAATAATGTTTTCCAGGTCACCGGCCGATACCGGGCCGGTATGTTTGTAGCGAATATGTCCCTGCTGATCAATGATAAAGGTTTCCGGTACCCCGTAAACACCCCAGTCTATACCCAGCAGCCCCTCTTTATCAAAGGCACTTTTTACATAGGGGTTGCCGCGAGAAGCCAGCCATTGACGGGCATCTGCCAGATCATCTTTATAGTTAATACCATAAATTTTCAGGCCTTTTTTCTGAGCCGCGTAGTTTAATACCTGATGTTCAGCCCGACAGGACACACACCAGGATGCCCAGATATTAACCAGTGATACCTGACCTTTTAATTCATCACTATTAAAGTTCTTCTGCAGATCTTCTACTATCGGTAAATTAAACACCGGCGTTGGTTTACCAATTAAAGGTGACGGTACATCACGTACATATTTGGCTTTTATAAGACCAACCACCAGCAGCGCCACCAGCAGACCGAAAACAATCAGGGGGGTCATAAACTGCTTATTCATTTTGCAACCCTCAGACGATAACGTTTATCCATAACGGCAATAAAACCACCTAAAGCCATTAAAATACAGCCCAGCCAGATCCAGCGAATAAAGGGCTTGTAGTAAATTCTTAAACTCCAGGCACCATTTTCCAGTTGTTCGGCCAGGGCCACAAAAAGATCTCTGAACAGTCCGGCATCAATGCCGGCTTCAGTCATAGGCATGCCGCGCACCTGATAAACCCGTTTCTGTGGGGTCAGAACACCAATGGATTCACCATCCGGATCTATAATACTGACAGCACCTTCATAGGCTATATAGTTAGGCCCCTCGTGACTACTGGCACCTTCAAAAGTAAATGCATAACCGCCCAGGCTGATAATATCGCCCTGCTCCATACGCAGATCTTTTTGCAGACTCATGGACTCAGTAAAGGTTACCCCAACAATAAACACAGCCACACCAATATGAGCTAGGTTCATACCGTAAAATGACAGGGGAATTTTCTTTAGGGCTAAACCCACACTTTTACTTTTAACCCGGTTAATAAAGCTCATGACCACACTGGATACAATCAGCGCCGCAAGACCAACGCTGACGGATATCATGACCGAACCTTTTTCAATAAAAAACAGCGCAATACCCACAGACAGGGCAACGGCCAGAGGGATCAGCATCTGTTTAAAGACCCGATCAAAACGATCACTTTTCCAGCGCATTAGGGGAGCCATGGACATAATCACCAGTGCCGGCAGCATAATAGGCACAAACACCGCATTAAAATAGGGTTCACCGACGGACAGTTTACCTAGGTCAATCATCTGATCCAGTAAGGGGTATAAGGTGCCTAATAAGACCATGGCACAGGCCACTGACAACAGGATATTACCCAGCAGCATAAAGGTGTCCTTGGAGAACAGATTAAAATGACCGCCTCCGCTCATGGATGAACCGCGAATCGCATACAGCATTAGAGAACCGCCAATCACCAGCACTAGGAAGGCCAGGATAAAGGAACCGCGGGTAGGATCTGAGGCAAAAGCATGTACGGACACCAGTACCCCGGAACGCACCAGGAAGGTTCCCAGCAGACTCAGAGAAAAAGCCATCAGGGACAGTAATACTGTCCAGCTTTTAAAGGCACCGCGCTTTTCCGTCACAATGAGTGAATGCAGCAGGGCTGTACCGATTAACCAAGGCATAAAGGAGGCATTTTCCACTGGGTCCCAGAACCACCAGCCGCCCCAGCCCAGTTCGTAGTAAGCCCACCAGCTGCCCAGAGCGATGCCCAGTGTCAGGAAAACCCAGGCAATAACTGTCCAGGGACGGGACCAGCGAGCCCAGGCGGAATCCAGTTGTCCGGAAATCAGCCCGGCAATGGTAATACTGAATACCACAGAAAAACCCACATAACCCATATAGAGCATGGGCGGATGGATGGCCAGACCGGGATCCTGTAATAAGGGGTTTAGATCGCGGCCATCCATGGGTGCCGGAAACAGGCGTTCAAACGGGTTAGAGGTAAAGATAATAAATAACAGGAAACCAATACTGAGCATCCCCATAACCGCCAGTACCCTGGAAGTCATGCTAATAGGCAGGCTCTTACTGAAATAGGCAACCGCCATGGACCAGATAGATAATATTAACAGCCATAACAGGAAGGAACCTTCATGAGCGCCCCATACTGCTGAAATTTTATAGATCATCGGCAGGGCGGAGTTGGAATTGCTGGCAATATAGCGGACGGAAAAGTCATCAATGGCAAACGAATAAACCAGTGCCAGAAAGGACACCAGAACAAAGAAGAGCTGGGCCACTACCGCATAACGAGAAAACTGCATAAGCTGCAGGTTATTTTTCTGAGCACCGTATAAAGGCACGGTAGCCAGAAACAGAGCCACGGCCAGGGCAATAATCAGGGAGAAGTTACCGATTTCAGGTATCATTGTGCATTATCTCCCTGTGCGGTAGCTTTTGCGGCGGTTTTAACAGCGTTGTCAGCCAGTTTTTTCTTACCATCTTCATGAGCCTTGTCCAGCGCTTCCTGCACCTGAGGCGGCATATAGTTTTCGTCGTGTTTGGCCAGTACTTCTTCAGCGATAAAATGGGTTTTGCCGTCTTTGCTGGAGCCGTCTATTTTTCCGGTGGCCACAATACCCTGCCCTTCACGGAACAGATCGGGCAGAATACCGGTATAGGTTACGGCAATAGTTTCTGCCCCATCAGTAATATCAAAGTGAATGGTCAGACCATCTTTTTCCCGCTGCACACTACCGTTTGAAACCAGGCCGCCAAGACGGAAAGAGTGGTCAATGGGTGCTTCACCGGCTTTTACCTGGGTCGGACTGAAAAAATACAACAGGTTCTGATCCAGTGCTTTAAGTCCCAGGGTGACAGCTGCGCCAACTCCGGCCAAGATCAGCAGTACCAGTATCAGTCGGTTTTTACGTTTCGGGTTCATGCCTGTTCCTGTTTGTTATTGGATTGGGATTCACGACGGTACTTAATGGACAGTTCCTTAAATATGGCTTTTTTATCCAGCAGGGGCTTAAAGGCAACATAGCCCATAACAATCAGTGCCAGGCCGTAGGAAGACCAGACGTAAGCACCGTATTTTCCCATTTGAAGCATTTCCATCATGATTTTTTACTCTTTAAAAATACTGACATTCTTGGTTAAAATATTAGTAATTACAAGATTTACCATTCCGTCTGCCGAGGGGCTTTTGTGGGGACGCCGTAAATCCATCCATGGAGGCTTTTCGGCAGCTTCCCTGCTGCCGAAACCCCACAAAAGCCCCTCGGCAGACTACATTCTAGAGATGTTTTTAGTCTCTGTTATCCTATTATTTCTTTTACCCAGCAATTATTCTGTTCCGTCACCAGCACTTTATTACGGGCTCTTATTAAGACCACGGCACCGTAATAAAGTTTAAATCCTAACGCCATTAATAATAACGGGATTAACATGGAGATATGAATTGAGGGTATATCCAGCTTGGTTACTGTAGCCCCCTGATGCAGGGTATTCCACCATTCCACGGAATAATGGATAATCGGGATATTAATCACAGCAACAATGGCCAGAATGGCACAGGCCCTGGCGGCGGCGCGGGGATCTTCTATAGCAGATTCCAGGGCCATATAACCTAAATAAAGGAACAGCAATATCAGTTCCGAAGTCAGCCGGGCATCCCAGACCCACCAGGCACCCCACATGGGTTTGCCCCAGATGGAGCCGGTAAGCAGTGCCAAAAAGGTAAAAGCGGCACCAATAGGCGCACTGCTGCTGGCAATAACATCGGCCAGTTTGATTTTCCAGATCAGGGCAATGGCGCCCGAGGTGGCCATGACCATATAGATAAACATGGACATCCAGGCAGCCGGGACATGAATAAAGATAATGCGGTAGCAGTCACCCTGCTGGTAGTCTACAGGGGCAATAAACAGACCGTCTATGCTCCCGGCAATAAGCAGGATAGCGGCCAGCCAGGCAAACCAGGGAATAATTTTTCCCGAAAGTCGATAAAAATGCTTGGGTGAAGCAAACTGGTAGATAAACTTCATTATGGCTTTCATCATTCAAGACTTACCCTTAAAGCAGCAGAGGTGGCAATGGGTGCCAGCGTGAGACAGAAAATTAAAAATGCAGCGAGAAAGTAGAGCTGTCCACTAATGGACAGACCGGCCATACTACTGCCTACCGCATTAGAAGAAAATATTAATACGGGGATATATAAAGGCAGTACCAGCAGGGACAACAGCATGCCGCCCCGTTTAAGCGCCACCACCAGAGCCATACCGATAGCGCCTATAAGACTGAGAATCGGGGTCCCCAGCAGCAGGGTTATCATCAGAGTTTCTATGGCCTCGTTACTGAGAAACATCACAGTACCTAATAAGGGTGAGAAAATAATAATGGGGAAACCGGTGATCAGCCAGTGAGCGACAATTTTTGCCAGAATCAGTATGGGCAGGGGGTATTCACTGAGCAGCATGAGTTCCAGGGTGCCGTCCTCAAAATCGGAACGGAACAGGGAATCCAGCGACAGCATGGAAGCCAGCAGCGCCGCAACCCAGATAATACCAGGGCCAATTTCTGCCAGTACCTGTTTTTCAGGGCTGATCCCCAGGGGGAAAAGTGTGACCACTATAACAAAGAAAAACAGCGGATTAAGGATCTCACTCTTATGCCTGAATGCCAGTCGTAAATCACGTTTTAATAAATTGAAAAAAGCGTTATACAAATTGGTTCCTAATACGGCTTCTATACTTTTTGTTTGTGTATTTTCAAATCCCTAAATCAGGCATCTTTAACACCGTTTACAAAGTCATATTTTTTGTAAGGCTATTAAATATAAGGGATTTTTAATCGAAGGGGTATTTTACATGCTTAGTCAGCTAGATCAAAGTATTATTATTGACTTACTCTGGCTCACTCAGCGTTCCATCGGGTAATTGCAGGTATTTCAGGGTGCAATCCTTTAACGTTACTTCCTGATGGGTTGTCAGTAAAACCATCCCTCCCTGACAGACATGTTCCCGGATAATTTTTAAAAACAGCTCCACACCTATGACATCCAGCGAGGTGAATGGTTCATCAAGGATCCATAGCCGGGTCTGGGAAAGCAGGATCTGAGCCAGGGCAACACGACGTTTCTGACCGGCAGAGAGCTGGTTGCAATACATCTCTTCAAAACCATACAGGCCGACTTTTTCCAGGGTATCCATAATCTGCTGCCGGGTGCAGCTTTTACCCAGATCGCAGTGACTGCGAATATTTTCCACCGGGGTTAATTCCAGTTTAATACCCAGTTTATGCCCCATAAAAGCCAGCTGTTCATTGTATTCACTGCGGTACTTGCGACAGCTATATCCATTAAAGCGGATCTCACCGGTAACAGGTAAGGCCAGCCCGGCAATAATTCTAAGCAAACTGGTTTTACCGGTACCGTTTTCACCTTTTATATGCAGTATTTCTCCAGGCGACAGGCTGAAATTCAGGTCGGTAAACAGTTCACGATAGCCTCGTTCACAACTTAGCTGATTAACAGACAGGTCCTGTGACTGGTTTGTTTGTGGATCGTTTGTCATTAATATACTCGTTTGCCCTGATAATTCCCTAAGCCTCTGCCCTTTGGGCATATCCCCAGGCAGAAGGCGTTTCACACTTAGCCAATCAATTGCTATTTCTTCTCTAGGGGCTGTTGATCTTTTGTGTACAAAATTTAACCATTCCACATAGGAAGCCACACCATACAACAGCCTAACGCTAATGTACTGGCATAGTTTCTTTCCAGCTTATCATAGCGAGTGG
>JBHNNM010000022.1:0-5123 GCA_048563625.1 Gammaproteobacteria bacterium
ACTGCCTTGTGGGTGGTGCTACTTAAACACACAGCTGTGACTGGTGTGTCTGTCTGGTGGGTGGAGTCAAGGTACATACACAGACACAGTTGGTGGTCTGATTGCTTGCTGGGCGGAGTCAAACTAAACACACACACAGCTGTAGTAATTAGGTGGAATGATTGCCTGTTACAAAAAACAAACAAACAAGAATTGGGAGTGCCTGTATATTGCCTGCTGATTGAACGCCGCTGTAAAACTATGACGACTTGGTGCTGATTTTTAAAAAATCTTCTTTTTTAAAACATGTAGCCAAATGACCACACTTGTCAAATTTTGATCTAAATTAAGATTTTAAAAATGGTGCAGAGCACTCTTCCCCCCCCCCTTCTTTTTTACACCTTCCTTTTCTTGTAATAACACAGCAATATTTTCTTGCTATTAAATTCCCAGTGTGGATGTTTCAGTTTCAGTCTAACCTAAATATACAAACGCACAGAATGTACAGTTTGGGTCTGTTAAGGACAAAAGTGCCAGAGAACGAAACATTTTCACAGCGTGTTTTCATGCCAGTATCAATCAAGAATCACGTCTGCTAGTAACTTTACATTGTGAGGCTGAATGTTAGGGCACGCTAAATTCTCAATTTTCTACCCAAAGTGTCTCATACTGATTTTAATAATAGCTGAAACATCTGAGCAGTCGCAGAAAATGGCTTTCATGGCTATGGATGAATCCATCTTGAACCAGAATCGCTCAATACACAATGCTGGGCTAGGCAAGTGACGACAGTGTTATTTAACACATCGAAACTGAAGAAAAAAATGGTTCAGTTAACACAATTCTTTATCACATGGCTTCATGACACATAACAATAGAATCAACAGGCACATTACAAAATTCACATGATTCCAATGGGATTATCTCACAGTTCAATGCATGCATTTTCTAGAGGTACTTGCCAGACAGAAAATACTGTTGTGTTAAACACTAAAACAGGCATGCCATTTTCTGATTCAAAATGCTTGGTAAAACAGAAAACATCCCAAACTCCTTGAGCAATTTACATGAATGTTTCAGTTTTGCTTTGGTATTTCTTTCACAAGTTTCTCTTTACTTTTTGACCTTTGTAGTAAATTGGCTTGAATAATAAATTCAGGCCTTTTTTCTCTCTCTGTGTTTTATCTGGTGTTCTAAGTATCCAATTTTTCCCAGCTAGAATCTGGAGCACTATCTCTGCAGGGATGCAGAACGAATCACAGTAATGTGCTACTGAAACCTAGGACTACGCAATGTGTACCTCTACCTTTACTGGCATCACCTGTCATCATACAACAGATGATTTCTATCCAATTTTGCCCCATCAGCCAAATCACTTCCCATGAGTGCAAGAGAGCGAGAGAGAAACCTTTTTCACTAAAGAACTGAGAAAACTTAATTCTCACCACTCAGAAGTAGTTGTTCCTTTTTAAAAAAATCTCCCCCTAACATGGACAATGAATTCTTTCCTTAATATGACATTAAGCTTGTCCTGAATTTCATCAGGTACTGACACAGCCTGTATATGGGCGGACACAGGAAAGAAAAGTGCCTGGGTAAGCACAACTTGTCAGCAATATCATTCTGATGCTGTCTCAAAATACATGGATAAAATCACAAGGTCCAGTTTGCATTAAACGGCAAAAATCACGATTTACATAAAAGAAAATCAAAATAATCAAAGATCATGATCTGAGACAATAACAATAAGAAAAAGAAGAGGAACAGACTCAACAGGTCAGAGACAATACCAGTGGCAAATAAAAATCACAACAACAAAAAAGAGAGAAAAAAGAAAAACAAAACAAAACCAAAATAAAGGTGGTGGGGGCAAGAAAAGACACCAAATGGATTATTTTTATTTTTTAAACACTGAAATTATGTCACAAAGAACAAAACTCTAGTCCAACATAAATTTGCACTTGCTTATTGTTTGTTTTAAAGGATGGGCTCATTCTGAAGGCTGTCATACAGCCTACCAGTTCATATATTTTTGTAAGTTTAATTTTTAGTGGTTAACTCTCCCTTGCAAGAAACCTATCACTTCATTTTAAAAAACAACAACTTTTAGTTCCAAAATCTCTCTTTTAGAAAACTTAGGTTGCTTTCCTGTTGGAAATTAAAGACAGACACATTGAGGTGCTACCAAATCCAGACCACTGGACTAGAGCTGACAGCTATGGACTACCAGTCATGACAGTTTTGACGTCAGGCATGAACCCCTTTTTCTGACCCACCATAAGAGCAAGCTGTGCCTGCTTTCATTCTCTCAAAATCTAACAATCTTGTCCATGGAATGCAGGCAGAAGTTGGTCATTTCCATCAAATTTGCTGCAATGGTTCACTTAATTGTTTTAATTTTTTATTTAGCCTTTTTTCCCCCAAACAAGTTTGGAACCACTCACAAACACACAAGATCAACATGCTTTTCTACTGTAATCATAAAGGCTAGATTTAGCTTCTCCATCAGACTTGAAAAAAAGAAAGGCAGGTTCAGTGCTGATTAGGGGCAAACCCCCTAACAGGTGAAGAAGCAGCCCAGGACTATTTAGAAATGATACAAATTACAAATGTACAGCAGATGGCTCTTTTACCATCTTTCATCTTGCAGTTTCCAACTGGAACACAAACTACAACATTTAATATTGAAAACCTTGAAATCCCTATTCCCAGCTTCAGGGTATTCTACTTCTGTGTTAATGAGTTAGAAAACTAATTTCCCATTGCAATTTCACCAAAGAAGGCTTTCGGAGAGAGAAATATTAGCTTATAAATTGACAGGTTTCCAGGTAGCACTACTCTTGCAGCTGTTTGCTTTGCAAATGGAAAGTTACATGCGTTTGCTACAAATTTTTATATATCTAAAAGGAAACAAATACCGTACACACTAGAGAATGACAGAGTGGAGGTGAAGACTGAGGATAGGGAAGAAAATAATTGCAAATAGTTCAGAAGGAAAAAAACATAAAAATATTTTGATTTCAGTGATATACCCACAAATTTCCAAGTGACTGGATGCAATGAAAATGATAAATATACACAGTACATAATAGATTATTAACAGCTGATGAAAAATTATGGCAAAAATCAGCAAACACAAAACACTTCCCCTCGCTCATCTGTTTCCCAGCTCAGAAAAAAAAGGTTGTTTTCTCCTTGTCAAACTTCTAACCAACTTTCTAAATCTGTGACATTATTGCCTTTGTAGATGGCCACCCACTTAAGGCTACAACTGCGATTTTGGGTGCAACTTTACTTATAGGTGCAACTCCAACTCCACTCTCTGCTTATTGATGCATGCACTGTGCCCATGAATGGATCAACATTTTCTTGGACATTTTTATCACTTTTGTAATTGGATTGTGGAGGCCTGTTGAGTTATACACACATTTGTTCTTCATTGTGTGTGTGTGTGTGTGTGCATGTGTGTGTGCGGGCGCGTGCATGCATGCATGGTTGCATGCACACTTGTGGGTATGCTTACCTCATTGTACTTCTTACCATAAGCATGTGTGAAAATGTGTGCTTCTTCTCCCAACGAGTGTGTTCTTGTGTGGGAAGTTTTTTGTTTAAATATTTTTTACATGCATTATAATTATCATTCATTCATTCACAAACCCCTGCCTCCATCCCCAGTAAACAGATGACCAACAGGCTGTGTGTAACACTACTACACATTCAACCACGAAGCAACTGCAGTTTTTCTGACAAAATTTAAGTCAAACACCATAATAGTCTAGTGGTTGTTATTCTTTTCTTTTCACCATCTTACTACAAATACAATTCCATAGAAAATCAAAAAGACCATCAGAGCCTAATCTGTTCCCAAATGTGAGCCATAGCTGTCGCTTTCGCTCTCGCTGTAGCTCTCTCTTTGGGCTTATTTCACTCCATCTTTTATACTCTCCCGCCGTGTTTTCGAAGTTAATCCCCCGTCACGATTTTAAGGTAACTTCCTCCAATACGAGACTGACCATCCATCGTATGGCCTTGTAAGTGACGCCGATGGCTATAGTCAGAGAGTGCACCGGCCATACCTGTCACTCACAACATCACGTTTTGTGGTACTTCTCCCGTCAACCTACGACAACCGTCTTATTAAATATTTACATATAAGTTCGATATTCAAGAAAGGCATGTTTCTCAAAGTCAAGGGGGGAAAGTTCAATCGTCCCGTTCAAGGTTGGGGGAGCACTTGTAGATTCGGCGCACGTAGCAAGGGCAGTCAGCGAGTGTGGTCAATCAACCGTATAGCCCCGCAAGGCTCTCATCGCTACAGTCGAAGGGGGCACGACCCCATTGTGTTACATGTGTGGAATACGCAGTACAGTGTAGTAATTAATACAGCTTCCTTACTGGATGTTAGACACCATTAAAGGAATACATTTCGTAAGCAATCCCAAAGCAGATCAACACCATTTACACTCCTTTCTTCTCAAAGTCAAGCACCCTCCAGGTTATATACATATATGCACGCAAATCAGACCACTCATCACGAATCTCATTTCATAACCCTGCTACACAACTCATCCAGCCTCATCCTGATCAGCAACGGCACTTTCCACAGCCATCTCTGACGTTAAACTTCCTTCTACTCCTTTCCAGCACACGTTAACCACTCACATTGATTATCACAACCACCCTCCATCTCATTTTGGATCATATGTACATGGCTGGGGAGTGGGGTGAGGGTGGTAGGAAGGAAACAAAACCGCAATACAAAAAACAAATACTGACACTTGACTTAAAAAACAAGAAAACACCAACAAACAGTGAATCAACTCGCTGAAAAAAAGTTAAATACTGTCTACAAATATGCAGCGCGTAATTCGACACCATCTTGGCACTGAGACCTTGATGAATGGAATCAGGATAATTTCCAGTCTATGTACACACCATTAATGTCCCCTGACACCAAACCCATATTAACAACACAATGCCCAAGAATGTATGTTGTATGTGAACACTTTCGCTGAACCTTGTTTCTTTTAGTGAAGAGAGAAAAAGAGATGAGAAGTCCTTCTAACAAGAGTTACTCCTTCCTACTATTAGTAAATACCCCTTAAGAAAGTGAGTGTATGTGGGGGGTGTGGGTGTAGAGGGCC
>JBHNNM010000022.1:5223-14497 GCA_048563625.1 Gammaproteobacteria bacterium
TCTTTTAGTGAAGAGAGAAAAAGAGATGAGAAGTCCTTCTAACAAGAGTTACTCCTTCCTACTATTAGTAAATACCCCTTAAGAAAGTGAGTGTATGTGGGGGGTGTGGGTGTAGAGGGCCATTTCTTCATGCCAGTGTTAGAGAATGGATGAAACAAACCCACAGTAATTTGAATAGCTACTCATCCTTGCATTACTTGGTCGCCCACAGTGCTTTTTCTAAACTTTCATCATGTCTATGAAATCAACCTATCCGAAACAAGCAAATTCTCACACTGCTGTTTTTAAATACTGGACTGATTCTGCTTACAATTAACCTTGCTGGTGAAAATAAATACTGTCAAGTGTCAGAACTTGAGTCTGCACAATACACTTTTTTTGCATTCGTTAGGTGTACATTCCACATTCCAAACAGCCATCACTTTTACAGCATGCTTTTTACATTGGCTGACATGATGGTTGAGTAGTATGTTTATCTTACATTGGGCAAGATGTACACTTTAAAAATTCAAGTCTAAGTACTGATGCCAAAATTCAACAACATCCGAAAAATGTTTGCACACACTGCAGAGAACTGGGTAGCAAGACTGGTGATGTTAACTGTAACAATTTCACTTTAAATCTATTATTGGGTGACTTCCGTTACTCTTGTTGTTGTTTTATTGTTTCTGATTTGTTTCAGTTTTCATACCAAAAATCACATGCAAATTTACTCTTTTTGCATACAACGCAATGTTTTAAAGATGCCTGTACCAATGACTAATGTCTCCTCTTTTAATAGAGTTAACATTTGTCACACATCATGAAAAGTAAATGATTCAAACACACCTGGTATGACCATCAAAAAACATAGCTGTAAATTGTGGGTACTAGTAATATGGTATGGTATAAAATGAGAAAGCTGCCTTGAAGTCTGAGACACTAGTCACATTTCTAATGACTTTTCACATACAAATACAAATAACAGTCAAAATTTTCACAGAAAATTTTGTTTTGAATTTCCAAGCAAACTAAATATTGATGTCAGTGCTAATTCCCCCAACCCCCCCAAATTACTTGTCATGCACAAGTTTGATTGCATTACAGTAAGCACATTATAATAATAATGATCACTAGCAATTTCTGTCACTTTGCAAAAAGGTCTTAAGTAAAAGAAATGAATGAAATCTTAAAAAAACAAAAAACAAAACAAAAGACAAACAACAACGAAACCAAAAACTAGAAGAAAAAATAACAACAACAAAAACAGCAGTAAACAAACTCTTTGAGACTAGAACACTCTTTCAGACTAATTTTTTTTCATTTTCCAAAGAAAACCCCCAAAGAGCATATATTTTGTTGGCTCTTATTAAAACAAAGAATCCACAGCTCTATTAGTATTCCCCCCCCCCTCCCCCCCCCCTATTTTTTGTTTTTGTTTTGGTGAACATCAAATAGCTCAGAGCTTGCTTAAAACTGAATCAGTGAAAATGCCACATGAAGGTTCCCGCAGAAGCAGGAAACATGCTAATTATCCCCCTGGAACATATGTGAAGTTTTTTTTCTCAAGCATTATGCGCAAGATAATGCCCACACATGTAACAATCATACAAGGTTTGAACTGGATGAGCTAAAATCTCATCATGATGTAATTTTCAGCTTCACGTTACCAATTTTGTCAAGACAGTGAACATTTGATGAAGCTGCCGACAGTGAATCTGGTATTCTAGTGTAAAGCTTGATTTGGAGGTTTTATCATCAAGCAAAGTTTGGGAGATTAAAAACTTCCACAGTAAAACTGGTATTAAAGCGTAAAGCTCCTTTTGGAAAACTCCATCAAAAAGCATGCACTACAATTGTAGCACCGTCTACAAGTGTGCCATTTACCTTCTTTACACATGCAAGATTTCATCACAAAAAACATTTTGTAGATGACAATGTCCATTGAAGTACCAACCACACGGTCTCCAAACATGATTGGTAAGAACTTACTAAGGCGTACACAACTTGCAGTTTGGACTTTCTGGTGTTTCTGCAACCCACGCTCCAAGCTTGGTTTTCCAGCACAGTTCCTCCAAACTCTGCCATAACTGGTTATGCCACAGAATGGATGCTTATCCCCACACATCTGTCTACCAAAATTTCCCCTGCAAGCCTCACGCTGTCACCACCCTCTTTAAAATTTGTGAAAAGTTTAGCACTAACTGACTAAGACTCTAGAAGCAACATAGCATTGAAGCAAACATGTAAACACCAAACACCTTTGACTCGGTAAAAACTTAGTTCCATCTTGATTGAATCAATTTTAGTTTCATTTGTGCTGTGTACCTGTACTTATGACTCATTTGTGCCGGCATAAGTGATGTTAACAGTCTGGTTTTAGAATGCTAGCAGTCATTCTTGTCTCAGATTTTTGTCATTTAGCTGAGTTTTTGGAGACCTCCCGCATAATCAATTATGGCAGTGGTTAGAGAAAGGATGTTGCCAGTCAGTCCTTGGAGTTTGTCTGCAGCCTTGACATTACATTAATGTCGCTGAAGTATGAAACTATGCAGGTCAACAAAAGTGATCATCATGCAAAATCTGACAAAATGTCACCCTCACTGTCTCAGAGATGAAGCTGATGTGGCAGTTGTGGCCACTGCTGGACAGAAAAATTCCTGTCTTTACACTAAGTCCATTTCTCACACAGTAGAAAAATACCTGTCTTTACACTAAGTCCATTTTTCAAACAGCAGAAAAATACCAGTCCTTACAACAAGTTCATTTTTCATGTCAGTCTAAAAGCATTCACAGATGTTGCAGAATTATAAAACAAAGAAAGAAAAAAAGAAAAAGAAAAAAAAGAAAAAAAGTCCAGGGTGGTGCAGCTTACATATTTTTCATTACCCATTTTTCAAGAACAATTCAGTAATTTAATCTAACTCTGTGACAGAGTTTCCTCTGTCAGTCTGTGTGCACAACATAAAAGAAAAAGAAAAAAAGAAAAAAAAAGACAGGCTGGTGCAGCTGACATATTTTTCATTATCCACTTTTCAAGGATAATTCAGTAATTTAATCCAACTCTGTGACAGTGTCCTCTGGGTGCACAGCACTGGTGACATTTTCATACAAACCCTTCATTGCTGTCAAGTTACAAAATTACAGACACATGTACAAAATCAAGGCTGAACATTATTCAACTATTGCTCTCCTTCATAGCCAGCAAACATTCAAAATTTAAGCTGCACAGCTGATTGTTTAAAACTGGCCAAAAGAATGCTGACCTGAAGTTTAGCACAAAACAAGGAACAACAGCAAAAACAAACAAAAACTGACACATTAGTTTTGCAAAAACTGGCCCTAAATATTTCACCAACTAGATGAAGTTTTCATAGATGCTTTTTGCTATACATACTGTTTTTATAAATCTTCTCTGCATTTATTCACCAAAGAAATCGTGTTCATAGATCTTCCCGTTTATTTCACCAAACAAACAGTTTTTTTTAGATTTTTGCGTTCCATTTTGCCAGTTTAACTCTTTGTCAACAAGTGCTTACTTCCCTTCATGGTAGCACTGTACAACACTGAACTTCATTAGCTTCAAGATAATTATTGCCTGGAGTAATTACAACTATTTTCACAAAGACAGAAGTGCATCCCATAACATTGATAAAAATTACAACCTCAGATATTCCTGTACTGAGAACAGCTTATGAACAGCTTCTATGTTTGCTGTACATCACCAACAGTAATGTTGGTCATGGAGAGCACAGACCTGAAGTGTTGTAAAAAAGTTAAGCTCTCACCGGTCCTCTTTGAGTCTTTTTCATCCAACAACTTGTTTTTATAAATCCTGTAAAAGTTAAGCTTTCACCGATCTTCTCTGAGTCTATTTCATTCAAGAAATAGTTTTTTATAGCTCCTGTAAAAGTTAAGCTTTCACCAGTCCTCTTTCAGTCTATTTCATCCAATTTTTTTTTACAGCTGCTGTAAAAGTTAAGCTTTCACAGATTCTCTGCGAGTCTATTTCATCCAACAAACTGTTTCTGTAGCATTTCTACATACGTTTTATTAAACAAACTTTGTTAAAATTCAAGGATCCACTTTGTATCCTTTCAACCAATAATTTTCTTAGATCCCCTTTTGCACCTATTTCTCCCACATTACGTTTTCGCACCTCATTGTGTCTATTTCACCAAACAGACCAAGTTTTTGTGGAGTTTCTTTGTGTTAATTTCACCAAACAGATTGAGTTTTCATGGATCTTCTATGTGTCTATTTCACCAAACAGATCAGGTTTTCAATTTTAAATTTTTATTATGGATCTTTGTGTCTATTTCACCAAACTGATCATTTCATCCAAACAGACATCTCAAAGTAAATCTGTCATTCTAGGTAAATGGATGAAAAGGTTTTAAAAATAGAGCATTTTCTGACTGCTAGCCAGTTAAACTACAGTGAATTTGATTTGAACAGTACTGTAGCTCTTGGTGAAAGCTAATCCTTTCAGTAACTCAACAGAAGAGAACCAGCGTCCACTTCATCTGCATAAAGTCAACTGTATCAGAATGCTTCACCAATATTCTTGAGCTGATTGTCGTGCATACATCAAACTTCAGGTTAAGCTTCAGGCCCTGCTAAATGGGCAATCTTAAAAGGTCTGACAGAGACTCAAACAAACTGCTGTGCAAGATATGCCATCTGGAACTGTTACTTTCAGACACAATTCCCACATATCTGGCAGCATCTAAGAAACAGTCATCAAGCAACAAGCCCCCAAAAGTGCCACATGTTGATGTTTGCCATTTTCTCTGCCCCTCCACCAAAACTGGTTTTCGGGGCTGGGGGCTGGAGGACAATGCCAGGGACAGTACAGTGAAAGTGTGCCAACATGACTGGATGCACAGAATCCATGTACTAGACATACATGTACATATATATATATATATATGTATATATGCAACACCACAGCAAGGCAGCTAGAAACGAGACACTGTAAGGCAGGTGTTCCGGCACAGCTAAACCACTCCACAGCAGCCACAGAGGAAGCCAGAAGCACAGGGGCAACATCACACTGCGGACGCAACTGCGTAAGGCCCAGAAACGCTGCTGCACAGCACAGCGTAGCACAGGTGAGGTGTGGGTGTGATGAACAGACGGTGAACAGAGGCATGCTTTACACACCCACCACACAGGCAGGGCGGAGCGGGAAGGCTTCAGCGTGAGTGGGTGGGTAGCCCAGGCAGGTGGGCGGGCCAGCGATGCGTGCATGACTAGCTGGAGCTGGGTTTGGATGATTCTAGAATCTGCTTCAGCAAGCTCTCCACTGCAACATGCACCACAACACACACAACATTAGCACTGCTCATCTGACCGCTCTAAAGCGGGGGACGTGAGCATTTTTCTGTGCTGTGCTTTTCTTTGTTTATTTCTTTTTAAAGTAACTGTTACCTAGTATGATTCACTTTCTTTCCAAAAACTACACTCACAGCCTGGCACAAATACATATACTCCACGACGTACTCATCTTTAAACTGACATTTCATGAAACACGGTTAAAATAAGAGTGCACATTTCCTGCTTTTCTTTGTCTGTGCTTTGTAAACACTTCTTAAGGTCACAGAGCAGTCACGTCTGATTTTTTCCCCTGAATTGTCAAACTACTTCTAAGACTAATACATCTACCACATTTTAACATAAAGGACGATCATGAGAATGTTGAAGGAATTTGCTGTGCAAAACCAAAGAAGCATCTGTCCATGCATCTGAGAAAACAAAAGTTTCTCTAACACTTCCCCCTAAAACACTGCTTTTTGGTCAGCAAAAGACAGTCAGTGACTTTAATATTTAATCATTTTTAATGCCAAGTAAACCATGAGGGTCATATTAGGACGAAAGAAAATTCACCCAGCCTGACTCTTTGTTGAAGATGCATCTCTTTACACATATCTGAATGAACTAGGAAGGCCAAAATACATCAAGGCAGAATTCCTGTACGTAGGTTGAGCACACAGAGCTTATGTTCTGACCCACTCCAGGCTAAGCAGAAGAAACCATTGAGAAGTTGGAATTCTCAGCAGAAGATACTCTTACTTCTGTATTTGTGGTATGACGCCAGGGAACTGACCTCAATTTTTTTTTTTAAACAGTGGTAACCCAACTGCTGATTTTTATTTTTTATTTTTAAACCCATTGCCATTCCTGAGACTATAATTAGCAAATCTCACAGCTAGTTACATCTTGATTTTAATCTTGCTGCAATATGTTGAGAAAAAGAAGTGAGAAAGGTGGCAGTCAGGGAACCTACCCTCTGTCTGTTGCTAAAATGTTGTCAATTTAGGAACTTGCTAAGGCTTTGGTTCTGAAACTAAACATCAAACCACTTGGAGAAACATGTCAGAACAACAAAAACACATGCAATTAACTTTTAAATCACATTTGGTCAAAGCTATTTACATTTACTGCACACAAGCCAGCAGACATAATGCGCATATGGTATGTTTGGTTCAGACGCAACATTACAACATGCACCGGTACTCTACAGCTGCACACATATGCAACAGACCAGACATGGTTGCAAAACACAGGCAGAACATTTGAGATAAGAGCAGGTTTAAGTTCAATTGTTTCTACACAGTTATCTTTAAACATGCACGCACGCGCACACACACACACACACACACACACACACACACACACACACAGCACAAACAGAAGACAATAATTTGGCAGATCTGATGCAAGACCTTGCAGCTGCAAGTAGTAATACAATTCCAGCACAGGCAAGCCTCAATATTAACTAGTGGCAAGTGGTCAGGTAAAGTCTGAGACAATACCAACATCTACCACAGACAACTGGGCAAAACAACTTTCCTGTTAGACAGTTCAAGAGTATGTGTGTGTGTGTGTGTGTGTGTGTGTGTGTGTGTGTGTGTGTGTGTGTGTGTGTGTGTGTGTGTGTGTGTGTGTGTGTGTGTGTGTGTGTGTGTGTGTGTGTGTGTGTGTGCATGCATGTGTGTGTGTGCATGTGTGCATGCACATGCATGCATGTGTGTGCATTTGTGTGTGCGTGCATGCATACATGTGCATATGTGAGTGGTCAAGATGTTTACACAGACTGTGGAGATAATATGGCCGAAAAGGGAAGGCAGGAAGCATCTAAAGCCTTCCCCAAATCAGCACTATACTGAGGTTTGCCTCGGGAAGAGTTGCAGCAGGTCACAGACCCCTGTCGCACAGAAAAATGGTGACACTGACCAGGGTAGTTACAGGGACAACCCAATATTCTGATTAACAAATCACAACTACCTATTGCACCAAGGAAAAAATTGCCCTCCACTTTAAAACAGTCTTTGGTTCGAATAAACAAGTCCAGGACAGTGTTCAGCATCAAGGAAGTAATGTCTATCCGACATTCAAAGACATCGACATCTTTGGTTTGCAGTCAGCTTTACCATCAAAAAGTAAATTGTTCACAACATTACAACACTGAAGGTTTTTCAGTCACTGACATTGACAGGTGCATTGAAAACAGTCTGAACTCAGTATTATGATCCCGTCATAAACAGTGATTCTAATTCGCTGACACTCCCTTTAGACACTCTCATTCAAGATGAAATTTCACACACTGCGCACTTTACTCACACCTCAATTCTAGTTCTGCAAATACAAATGTTTGTTGAGGAAAAGTAATTTCCTTCATCAGGTCATGCTAGGGGAAATGGGGGGTCCAGTGGTGCTTACAGCAAGTTGTATTTTACCACAAAGCTGCAGGTAAGTAGCCTGTTTTCTTATGCCCAGTCAACCTGGATGCTAATAATTATACGGGCAATCCACAAAGCTGCGAAACCTCCAAAAGTCTTTACTATGGGGCTACAAACCAAGAGTTTGGCAATTTTGAGAACATGTCTGTACATGTGTACTGCATTGCCAGGTACAACTATCAAACTAAATGGTCAACCATTGTATGTGCAGACACAAGTCAACAGAAAACCAAATCAGAATTAAATTTACAGATCCTAATCAACAGAATGAGAAATCAACCAAGAAGCAAAATACATGACATTTCAGACTGGAAGTTGTACAGACGCCCTTTCCACAGGGATCATGTAATCTGTTTCATAGGTGTATCTCATTAAAACCTTGCAAACACACAAAGGCCATGAAGCTTGTGACAGCTTAACAAACAGGCAAGGTCTGGGGCATAGGGAAGCATTTGCCACCTTTATGATTTCACCAGCTACCACCACCACAAACTGAGCAGAAAGCTAAATGAAACAGGTAGTGTTTGGGTAGCGACCACCATCGCAATGATTAGACTGAATTAAATTACACATCTTCACCACAGCAGTGCAGGTATGTATCTGTCAATTGTTCCTCCAGTCAAGTCAATCCAGAAGTAAGCCTTCTTTTCACAAAAAAAATTCCATCAACATCCAAACCAAGAACACAGCCACTGCATTTTGAAAACATCAAAAGCAACATGCACAAAATGCACAATACACTGATAATAAAGACTGAGGTATAAAAAGAGCAATGTAGATTCAGATGGCACTAACATTTGGAGAGAATGTATCACACACTGGCAGACAGCTATATAACAGCTATCTGGCACAGGAACACACTGAAAACAGGTGGACAACTAAAGCACTGGTCTGAACAAGGGACAACAGGCCGCTACAAACTCTGTAGCAAAGAGGCAGCGCATTGCCACTGCCTCAGGCAGAACGCTGACAAACAACAAAACCACTGTAGACACCCACACTCAGTCTCTCTTGAAAGCGTAACTAAAACAGCTCATTAGGATGGCACTAACTACATGTTTAAGGCTTTTCAGCCAAAGTGTTTCAGTCTGAAACCTTATCATAAGACATATCAACAGGCCACAGCTGTCTGTAAAAAGAAACACTCTCTGACAGCTGTCTGTAAGAAGAAACACCCTCTGACAGCTGTCTGTAAAAAGAAATGCTCTCAGACAATCCCCAGCCATCTTTTACAACAAAGATGCGACAGCTGACGCTATCCGTAAATTAAATGGCAAATGATGGGTACATGCAACATGCAGAAAGCTGATGGTGTCTGCGATTTTGATAGCCAGCCAGCAGCTGTCTGTAACAAAGACAGACAGGCACTGGAAACAAGACCGGACTACTGATGACCGTCTCAAGGCAGCCAATAGTATGTTGCACTAATGAGAGACAGCCAGTGGCTGTGACAAGATGTAGAAACAATTCCAAAACAAGGAAGACAACTGACAGACAACTGAGCTACTTCAGGAAGACTGGTAGCTGGCAGTACTGGCGGTGAAGCTAAG
>JBHNNM010000023.1:0-14093 GCA_048563625.1 Gammaproteobacteria bacterium
GAACCAGGGCTGATTCGCCAAATTGTTCAAAGCGTTGTACCCATTTTCTGATACTTGTCCGGCTGGCATTCAGCAATTGGGAAACCTGTTTTCTGCTGTAACCCTCATTCAGGAGTAAAATGGCTTTAGCCCGCCTTCTGTAGTTACCATCTTTATTAAATTGTACGACTTTTTTTAACCGTCGGCGTACAGGACGGCTCAGTTCCGTTATAATATTATTCATACTTAAGCTTTGTTTGATCAGGTTTTTTTGGTTAATTTCTTTGATCGATAAACAAAGCTTAAGTTCCATTTATATGGACACCATTTCGGAACAGTTATTTAGGGTAGTGCGCAATTACCTCAGCAGTAGTGCCAGGACTCCATCCGTCGTCACTGGTTTATTAAACGTGGGGAGCTCTTGTTGAATATGAAGTACAGTAAATTAACAATAAGATTTTTAATACTTACCAACGCTCCGCTCTCTAAAAATTCTCCGTAGAAGTAAACAACCCAACCCGCAGATCCTTCATGGTATAAATTTCCTTACCATCCACTGACATTGTCGCATCGCCAATCCCCATTACCAGACGTCGGGTGATCACGCGTTTTAAATCAATTTTATAGGTCACTTTTTTAGCAGTAGGTAATACCTGACCGGTAAATTTGACTTCGCCTACACCCAGTGCCCGACCACGGCCGGGGCTGCCCAGCCAGCCAAGGTAAAATCCGATCAGCTGCCAGACGGCATCAAGACCCAGACAGCCGGGCATAACGGGATCGCCCTTAAAATGGCATTCAAAAAACCATAGATCAGGATTAATATCCAACTCGGCAATAATTTCACCTTTGCCGTGTGCACCACCGTCTTCATTAATTTCAATAATACGGTCAATCATTAACATATTCGGCAGGGGCAGTTGAGCATTGCCCGGCTCGAACATTTCGCCACGACCGCACTGCAGTAATTCTTCCCGGTTAAACGAACTTTGTCTTTTCATAAAAAATCTTTTGGTTGTAAAATCATTAAACTGCTATATTCTAACAGAAATAAAGTGCTATTCCCATTTACAATTTTTTAGAAAAATTTCTAAAGTTTATAGAATGCCGGCCGCCAATCACCATGAGGCAGTATAAATTAAAACTATGTACTTCAAAACAAACTCATAAAAAGCAGTTATGCAGGCATTGTCCTTAACTCAAACAACTGCTTCGGCCGCACTGAATGCATTTAGTTATTTTAACCAGCCAACACCGCCACCGTTAAATAATAGCTTCAGCCAGGCCGGGCGCGGCGATAATAATGCTGACAGTGTCAGTCTGTCACAGCAGGGGCTTGTCTATGCTCAAAATTCAGCCAGGCCTGATACTGATACAGAGAATAAAGCCAGAGAAACTGCAGCACAGGAAGTTAAGGAAGAGAGATCTCCGGCAACTGATAACAACTCAGCAACCAGCAACAAAAATACAGAAAAAGAACTTACCGAACAGGAACAGCAGCAGGTAGAAGAACTTAAACGTCGTGATACCGAAGTCAAAACCCATGAACAGGCCCACTTATCCGCTGCCGGTGGTCTTGCCCGGGGCGGCGCCAGTTTTGACTATGAAACCGGCCACGATGGTAAACGCTATGCCGTAGGAGGGGAGGTTAATATTGATACCTCCAGAGCCTCTGACGATCCTCAGGCCAATCTCAGAAAAGCACAACAGATCCGCCGTGCCGCAACCGCTCCTGCTGACCCTTCAGCCCAGGATCGATCAGTAGCCTCTGAAGCCTCACGTATGGAGGCCCAGGCAAGGGTGGAATTGTCAGAACAGGCACGGGAAAAACAGTCACAATACGTTTCAGAAAATTCACCCGAAGCCGATTTCTTCTCCCAGAGTGCCTCCCAGAACGAAAAGTCCATTCAGGACACCTATCAGAAAATTCAGAATTCCTCAGTCCTGCAACAGCCCCGACCTTTTGTCGATTTCTTTATCTAAGTACAGCATACTCGCTAGAGGTAATAAGCTCCCTTAGTCATAACTTTAGAAGTCAGTTTCATCGCCATCTTAACTGCTGCCGGTAAATCCGCACTGCCTGCACCCTCAGCAATGGTGGCATGGCGCAGTTCATCAATTTTCATCTGCTCCAGAATGGCCCGGCTTTTATGATCCTCTGGAGACAACTGCTGTAAATGTTCATCCAGATGGCGCACCACCTGATGTTCCGTTTCCGCCACAAATCCCAGACTCCACTTATCCCCTGCCTTGCCGGCAATGGCTCCGATAGTTAACGAACCCAGATACCATAAAGGATTCAACAAACTGACATGAGTTCCCAGCTCCTGACAACGGGATTCACACCAGGCCAGATGATCATTCTCCTCCTGAGCCGCCCGCTGCATCTGCTCCCTAACCTCCGGCAGTTCAGCCGTCAGCGCCTGCCCCTGATACAGCCCCTGTGCTGAGACCTCACCGGCATGATTAATACGCATCAGCCTGCCCGCCAGCTTACGATCTGCTTCACCCAGCTCACCCTCAGGCTGACTGTCCGCCGGATTACCCCGCTCCGTCACCTCCGGCGTCCCAAACAAAGTCCGCACCCCATTATCAATATTAATCAAAAACTGATCCAGCCCCGAAAACTGCCGCTTATGTTGTTCAAAAGTCATACAAACCCTTTACAAAACTCTACAAAAACTTATGCTCTTTCTTAACACTTAACACTTAACACTTAACACTTAACACTTAACACTTAACACTTAACACTTAACACTTAACACTTAACACTTAACACTTAACACTTAACACTTAACACTTAACACTTAACACTCTAAGCTCTTTCTGAACGCTGAACGCTGAACGCTGAACGCTGAACGCTCAAAACTCAACGCTCCTCAACTGCCTCGCCAGTAACCCCACCGGATGCACCACCTCAACATCCAGCCCCTGTTTTTTTAACCCCTGCCTATAATGCAGAGAACAGCCCAGATTGGAAGAAACCAGCAGCTTACTTTTATTATATCCCATAATCTGCTGTAATTTATTATCCAGCAGCTGTCCGGAAATATCTGGATAACGCAGCCGGTAGCTACCAGCTGCGCCACAGCATATCTTTGCATCCAGTTTGTTTATTTTCAATTCGGGAATAGTATCCAGAACCCTTTCCAGCAGTGGAGCTTCATGCAGTACATTTTTCAGGCTGCAGGAAGTATGTAGTATAACTTCCTGCTCAAGCGGTAAAAAGTCAGGGCTGTGCTGTTCGAAGACCTGAGCCAGAAAAGCAATAATATCAAAACTATGCTCAGTCATAGCCTGGCTGTCAGAACCAATCATTAAATGAGCATATTCTTTCAGTTGTCCGGAACAGTGATTATTTAAGCTGATAATAGCCTGACAATCTTTAAGATAAGGTTTAAAGCCTTCAATATTATCATGGATCTGTTCATACATACCGTCCAGATCCCCCTGACGGCGCTTAATAGCACCACAGCAATGCTGATTTTCAGGTACCACCACCTCGTAACCGCAGGCATTTAATAGCCGGATCCCATACAGTAGCGTCTGAGTTTCAAACAACTCGCCGGTACAGCCAGTAAACAATGCAACCTTCCCAAATGCATTATCAACAGGGTAGTACTGCTCCAGCGAACTTTGCCCCGTAAGCCGCTTAGACAGCCGGGCCAGTGAGCGCAGAGGAGTATTCTGCAAGAGGGTTTCAGCGACTTTCTGTTTAACAGACTGCTGAGTCTGGATAGACTGTACTAACTGCTGCCGGCTTAAATCACTGATTTTTGAATAATCCACTTCAGAAGGACAGATATTCTCACAGGCACGACAGCCCAGACAATGATCCAGAGATTCAAACAACTCGTCCGTTAAGCTTAAATCACCATCCGTCAGCGCTTTAAACAGAGATATCCGCCCTCTTGGAGACTCATTTTCCGTATGAAACACCTGATAAGTAGGACAATGCGGCAGACACAATCCGCACAGCACACACTGATTAGCCAGTTGAGAAATAGTTTTCTGAACAGTCAAAAATAAAATCCGCTTAAATAATTAGCAAAAATCTGTCTAAAAGTCTGCTATTATAACAGCCTTTAAAATCTAAACCTAAAACCTGATCAAAATGTCCTATTACTCCAAACACGTATTCTTTTGCACTAATGACCGTGAAGACGGCTCCGCCTGCTGCCAGCGTTTTAATGCCCGCCAAATGCGCAAATACGTCAAAAACCGCTGCAAGGAACTGGGTATTCATGGCGAAGGCCAGCTAAGAATCAACAGCGCCGGCTGCCTCGGTCGCTGCAACGAAGGCCCAGTTATCGTCATCTATCCGGAAGAAACCTGGTATACCTATGTGGATGAGGAAGATCTGAATGATATTATTGAGCAGCATCTGGTTAAAGGGGAGCAGGTTAAACGGTTGATGTTGAAGAGCAGCATTCAACGCTGAGCATTCAGAAAGAGCCAGAGCAATATCTTTTATCTTTAAGTTGCTACCAAGGCCGGACAGATATCAATAGTTCAACTTGAATAATACCGTCACCTGGTTGAGACCATTTTGCCCGCTTAAAGCACTATCGAGCAACAGCCACTCGCTACGATAAACTGGAAATGAATTATGCCAGTACATTAGCATTAGGCTGTTGTGTATGGTGTGGCTTCCTATGTGGGGTGGTTAAATTTTGTGCACAAAAGCTCAATAACCCCTTGACCCTAAAGCTGTGACCTGCTAAACCTCTTCGTAAACCTCTTCCTGTTCATCACCCTCACGTTTTACTGGCGCGAGGTCTTCCTTACTGCTCCCCATAGTGACTAGCACAGAGCTGGCAACATAAATTGAGGAATAGGTACCTACAATAACACCGGCCAGTAAGGCTGTGGCAAAACCGTGGATGAGTTCACCGCCGAATATAAACAGAGCAATTAATACCAGCAAAGTGGTTAAGGAGGTGATAATAGTGCGGGACAGGGTCTGATTTAAAGACGCATTAATAACTTCAACGGCTCCGCTTTTTCTGATCTTTCTGAAATTTTCCCGGATACGGTCAAAAACCACAATGGTATCGTTTAATGAGTAACCAATTACCGCCAAGATAGCAGCCAGGACGGTAAGGTCAAACTCAATTCCAAACAGGGAAAACAGGCCCAGAACAATAATGACGTCATGAGTCAGAGCCGCCACTGAACCCAAGGCAAAACGGTATTCAAAACGCAGCGCCACATAGATCAGAATACAGAGCAGCGCCGCCAGCATGGCAATACCGCCAGTTTCAGTCAATTCCTCACCCACCTGAGGGCCTACAAATTCTACCCTCCGGTTTTCAACGCTATTATCCAGTTTTCGAACCAGCTCAAACAGTTCTGTCGATATCTGGGCATTAGAAATACCTTCTTTGGGAGATACCCGCAGTAACACTTCACTGGCTGAACCAAAATGCTGTACCACGGCATCAGGGAAACCGTTGTTATGCAGCTCATCCCGTATGGGCCCCAGCTCAACAGCCTTGGGGTAAGCCAGTTCCAGCAGGGTACCGCCGGTAAAATCCAGTCCGAACAGCAGACCGCGAATGGTCAGTGAAGCCAGAGAGATGACAATAAGAGTAATGGAAACAAACATCGCAATTTTGCGCTGTTCCATAAATTTAATATGTGTATCCGTTAAAATCTGCATAGTTTTTTATCTTCTAAATAGAAATTCTTTTAAATAGAGAGCTCTTTAATCCGTTTGCCGCCATAGAGGTAGTTCACAATAGCCCGGGTAACCATAATAGCTGTAAACATGGAGGTAACAATACCGATAGACAGTGTTACGGCAAAACCCTTAATTGGACCGGTACCCACTACAAACAGGACAAAGGCTGCAATCAGGGTGGTGATATTGGCATCGGCAATGGTCATCAGGGCTTTTTCATAACCGGCATTAATACTGTTCTGCGGTGAGTTGCCATTACGCAGTTCTTCTCGTATCCGCTCAAAAATCAGTACATTGGCATCGACTGCCATACCAACGGTTAATACGATACCGGCAATACCGGGCAGAGTCAGTGTCGCCTGCAGCATGGATAAAATGGCCACAATAATAACCAGATTCAGGGCCAGTGCTATATTGGCAATCATGCCGAACTTACGATACCAGACCGCCATAAAAATCAGCACTGCAATAAACCCGATAATAACGGATTCAAAGCCCTTATCAATATTATCCTGACCCAGGCTCGGGCCAATGGTGCGTTCTTCAATAATATACACTGGTGCTGCCAGAGCACCTGCTCTTAATAATAAGGACAGATTATTGGCTTCCTGAACACTGTCCAGGCCGGTGGTTTCAAAACGATTGGAGAAGTGTCCGCGGATCACGGCATTACTGATCACTTCCTCGGTAGTATGACGTTTAACGACAGGCTTGCCGTTTTCATCACGCACAATATTGCCGTCCTTGTCACGTACCGTTTCCTGTTTGGTTTCCAGATAAACCACCGCCATGCGTTTACCAATATTATCCTTGGTAAAAGCGCCCATGCGTTTACCGCCGTAACCGTCCAGGGAAACATTCACCTTGGCACCGCCGGTGTCAGGATCAATACCAGCCTGGGCATTGGTCACATGCTCACCAGTGACAATAACCCGTTTTTTCAGCAATACCGGAACCGCAGGTATAACACGACTGCCTTCTTTTCTTTCACGGGTGTAATAAATTTTGGAACCGGGTGGCACCCGTCCGCTTAGGGCTTCTTCTACTGTATGCTCTTCATCGACAGCACGATATTCCAGAGTCGCGGTGGCACCCAGAATGTCTTTTGCACCGGCAGTATCCTGAATACCGGGTAACTGAATTACAATCCGGTCATCACCCTGCTGCTGAATAATCGGCTCCACCAGACCGTGGAATTTTTCATCAATCCGTTTTCTAAGGGTGGTAATATTCTGCTTAAGGGCGAACATTTTCAGTTCCTTAAGCTTGGCTTCACTTAAGCGGCCACGCAGAATAAAGGATTTGCCGTCATCTTTTTCAGTAAAAGACAGATCCCGCATTTCCCGGCGCAGCACATCATAGCCCTTATCACGCAGTTCGGCGCTTTTAAAACGAATCACCACATCATTACCCACCCGCTTACTGCCCAGGTAACGTACCTTAGCCTTACGCAGAATAGAACGGGAATCACTGACATAGGTATTCACCGACTTGATTATGGCGGCTTCCATATCCACCTGCATCAGAAAATATACCCCGCCCCGTAAGTCCAGCCCCAGATACATGGGTTGAGCGTTCATATCCAGCAGCCATTGTGGGGTAGCCGGTGCCAAGTTTAATGCAACCGCATAATTATCGCCTAAAGTGGATTCGGCGATTTTTTTGGCTTTTAGCTGTTCTTCTTCATTTTTAAAACAGAACAGTAACCCGGTTTCAGACATTTTAGCTGATCGGTAATGAATGCCTTCTTTCTCAAATTGCTGAGCAAGCTGCCCCAGAGTCTGATCGGTAATTTTGGCATTGCGGGATGAAGCAGCTACCTGCAGTGCAGGATCTTCACCATAAATATTAGGCAGCGCGTAAAACGCACTGACAACAATGATCATAATGATCAGGATGTATTTCCATAAAGGATAATGATTAAGCATATTCGTTAGCTTTGTAATAATGTTGCAGAGTTAAAACAAATAAAAAAGCCTGAACTCACGTAAAAGAAAGACAGGCTTTTTAAGGTATGGACTATTTTTAATCCTTGATACCCTTAATGGTACCTTTAGGCTGAATGGTAGCCACTGCAGAGCGCTGTACATTCAGTTTGATGTCATTAGCCACTTCAATGGTGACAAAACTGTCATGCAAACCGACAACCTTACCCAGAAGACCACCGGTAGTAACGACTTCATCGCCTTTTTTCAGGGAATCAACCATGGCCTGGTGTTCTTTCATTTTCTTGTTCTGGGGACGGATAAACAGCAGATAGAAAATTACAAAAATACCACCGAAAACCATTAACTGGGAGATAAGATCCGGAGCAGCACCCGCTGCAGCAGCACCTTCAGCGTATGCATCTTCAATAAAAAAACTCATTTTTTTTCCTTAATTATTTCCTGATTTGTAATCATTCAGTACAAAAATTTGAACAATCACCTTAAATTTTATACTTTCAATCTAAAAAAAGTGGCGCTATTATGCCACAAAATCAAGGGATTTAGGGGCTTCATTGTCTTTTATCATAAAATTCCTGTGCAAATTGTTCAAAACACCCCTGTTCTATCGCCTCTCTGATCCCCTGCATCAACTCCTGATAATAATAAAGATTGTGCAGAGTATTTAAACGGGCTCCAAGCATTTCATTGCTTTTGTCCAGATGACGCAGATAGGAGCGGGAATAGTTTTGACAGGTATAACAGCCACAAGTTTCATCCAGAGGGCGGGTATCGAACTGATGTTTCTGGTTACGGATTTTAACCACTCCCTGATGGGTAAACAAATGACCGTTGCGGGCATTTCGGGTAGGCATGACACAGTCAAACACATCCACTCCCCGGCGTACCGCCTCCACAATATCCTCCGGTCGCCCAACGCCCATTAAATAACGGGGGTTGTCCTGCGGCATCCGAGGCGTGGTATGCTCCAGAATTTTTATCATTTCCTCTTTGGGTTCACCCACCGACAGGCCGCCAATGGCATAGCCATCAAAACCAATATTGGTCAGCCCTTTAAGGGAAATATCTCTTAATTCAGGATACATGCCGCCCTGAATAATACCGAACAGAGCTGAACTGTCTTCCCCCTGCGGTGCCAGTCGCTGAAATTCATCTTTGGAGCGCTGTGCCCAGCGCAGCGACAGTTCCATAGAAATACGGGCTTCTGCTTCAGTGGCAGGATAAGGGGTACATTCATCAAAAATCATAACAATATCAGAACCCAGAGTACGCTGTACCTGCATGGATTCTTCCGGCCCCATAAATACTTTACTGCCGTCCACTGGAGAGGCAAAAGTGACCCCCTGCTCAGTGATTTTACGCAGTTCCCCCAGGCTGAAGACCTGAAAACCACCGGAATCCGTTAAAATGGGTTTATCCCAATGCATAAAATTATGCAGCCCCTTATGCACTTCAATCACTTCCATGCCCGGTCTGAGCATTAAGTGAAAAGTATTACCCAGAATAATTTCTGCACCCACGGACTCAACATCTTCAGGGGTCATGGATTTAACCGTGGCGGCTGTACCTACTGGCATAAAAGCCGGGGTCTGTATGGTGCCGCGCGGGAAGCTGATCTGTCCCCGGCGTCTGGGGCCATCGGTATTTAATAATTCAAATTTCATAACAGGATTCTGACCTTTATGTCTGCCGCTTTCCTGAAACAGGGGATACAGGGGTTTGAGGGGTTATAAACATGGCATCACCATAGCTGAAAAAACGATAGTGCTGCGCAATAGCATGCTGATAGGCCTGTCTGACCGGTTCAAGTCCGGCAAAAGCACTGATCAGCATTAATAAGGTACTTTCAGGCAGGTGAAAATTAGTGACCAGGGCATCCACAACCTTAAACGAATAGCCGGGATAGATAAAAATGTCCGTGTCGGCATGAAATTCTTCGATTTCACCGGGATGTTCACCAAAACTGGCTGCACTTTCCAGACTGCGCATGGCGGTAGTACCCACCGCAATGATCCGCCCGCCCTGTTCCCGGGTCTGGCGGATTTTTGCTACAGTTTCTGCCGGGACATCCGCATATTCAGAGTGCATTTTGTGTTCTGTAATATTTTCTACCCGCACCGGCTGAAAAGTGCCTGCGCCCACATGCAGAGTGACCCATGCGCTGTCCACACCTTTATTGCTGATCTGCTCCAGCAGATTGTCATCAAAATGCAGCCCAGCCGTCGGTGCCGCAACAGCGCCTTTTTCTTTAGCATACACCGTCTGATAACGTTGCTGATCGGACTGTTCATCAGCTCGTTCTACATAGGGCGGTAAAGGAATATGGCCATATTGTTCAAGGTAATTAAAAACTGATTGATGATTATCTGACAGGCGCAGTAAAAACAGCTCACCTTCACGACCCAGCATTTCAACCTGAAAACCTTCACCTTTATCCGTGCCCAGACTGAGTATCGCCCCGGCTTTAGGAGATTTGCTGGAACGGATATGCGCCAGAAAAGACTGTTCATCCAGCACTCTTTCCACCAGCACTTCAATTTTACCACCGGTGCTTTTCTGGCCGTATAAACGAGCCGGTATCACCCGGGTGTTATTAAATACCAGCAAATCACCGGCATTTAATAACTGGGGTAAATCATTGAAGGCTCTGTCCTGCAGTTCTCCATTTTGTCCGTTCAGACACAGTAAACGACTGTCAGTTCGTTCCTTTAGGGGATATTGGGCTATCAGCTCTTCAGGCAGGTCAAAATTAAAATCAGATAATTTCATAGCGGGGCATTTTAGCAAAGTTCTGAGCATTAAAGAAATGACTTGTCAGATCAGTAAATTTGCCTATAATAAAGCATCCCAATTCTGAGAATACTTTTTCTGAAATACTTTGGCGGTGTGGTGGAATTGGTAGACACGCGTGATTCAAAATCACGCGCCTTCGGGCGTGACGGTTCGAGTCCGTCCACCGCTACCATTTACTGTTATTTAAGAGCGGGAACCCCAGATTTTTGCCACGGCCCGTTCATTTCCAAACAGATCGACAATCAGGCTGACCAGCCCCACCAGACCGAAAATAATCACCGGCAGCAGATAGCCCAGATCTTTACCCTTTGCCACAAAAAATACAGCCGTAGCCAGCCCGGAAAACAGAATACCTATAAAGAGAAGAATGGTACGATGGGAGGTTTTATAAATATAGGCTTCGGTGCCCGATTCAAAATAATTAAGTACTGGGAAAAACAGTTTGCGGAAAATAGCTTTCATTTTGAATCGGGCTCTCTGTAGTATTGGAATTTAACAGAAAATATTATAACCCAATACTGATTTAATCTTGTATTAAAATACAGGCCCGAACGCTCTACTTGTTAATGCTGCATTTTTTTCATCATACCCGGCATCTGAATTTTTCTGACTGGAGCACTAAAGTTTTTTTCACTGCCGTCAGAAAATTTCAGGGTTACTGACACTTCCTGCCCTGGTTTCAGGTCGTTTTTCAGATCAATTAACATAATATGCAGACCGCCCGGTTTTAATACGGTTTTACCTTTAGCCGGAATATCTATTTTTTCAATACGGCGCATCCTCATCATACCATTGTCATGGATATGGGTATGCAGCTCTACCACTTCAGCTGCCGGACTGCTGGCCGAAACAATACTCTGCATAGTATCCGAAGCATTATTCAGCTGTAAAAATGCCGCACTTATTTTCTGTCCTGGTGGTACTGCCCGTACATAGGGGTCAACTATAGAAATCTCATCACTGGCCTGGGAGTTTGCCTGCAGGTGCGAGGAAAACAACAGACTGAATAAAGCGAACATAATATAAGGGAGTTTTTTCATGGTTTTTTCCTTCTGTTTAAAGATATTTTCTGATGGCTGCCAGTATTTGCTCAGGTAAAGCACCATGGGGCAGGCTTTCTACCAGTTTGTTCTGCGGATCAATAACATAGGTTTCAGAAGAATGATCCACTACATAATTGGTTGCAGAATCCAGTACGACTTTTTTATACGCCGCACCATAACGTTTAGCCAGCTCAGCAATGACTTCAGGCTTACCAGTAATTCCCATAATGGCCGGATGAAAATACTGGGTATATTCTTCCAGACGCTGCAGACTATCTCTCTCAGGATCAACACTGATAAACAGCCCCTGCACCCGCTGCAGCTCTTCCTTGCTTAACTGGCCAAGCGCCCCTGCCATCATGGACAGGTTGGTTGGACAGATATCAGGGCACATGGAATAACCAAAATAAATAAGTACTACCTTTCCCCTGAAATCTTTTAAGGATACGGGTCCCTGCACAGACTGCAGAGTAAAATCACCGCCTACCGGCAGGGTATGACTATTCTGCTCGGTCATGGCAGAATCACCACCGGGTTGCCAAACAAAAAGCACATAGCCAATGGCCAGTAGTAATAGAATTATAAGAATGGGAAGCAGTTTTTTCATAGTATCACTTACTTGTTGTAGAATTATTAATATTGCTTACGAGTAAGAAAAATAAAGGGAGCGATAATGATTCCCTGCTCAGTCTGCAGATATACATCCGCCTGCCATTCCATCTGGTTTCTAATACAGACCGGCAACATACCCGAGCCTGTCCAGACATTAGGGGCAGATTCAGTGAGTTTGACATTATTGGGTCCCATATTCATGGTAGTACCCTTAAAGTCGACCGTAACCCCCTGAATCTTGTTAGTTTCAGGTTCAGATGCAGACCGGCTTTTTAACTGCACGACAATTTGAATAGGTTTAACCAGGGGAATGGGGCGCGGGGTAATAGACAGAGTAACTTCACCCTCCGGCCATTTAAGTGTACAGTCAGATTTCTGTAGATCACAGCTCTGATCCACCGTAAGCCGCAACAACACCTGCTGAGATTTAGCCTGCTGGTTTTTATAATAAGCCAGCGACAGTAGTACTCCGATGAGCACCACCGACAGAATTGCCATAAACAGAGTACGTTTTTCCATAATCAAATTCTAATATATTACAGAAAAACATCCTCTATCCCAGAATAGGTGTGTGAAATGACACAGTAAGAGCAGCGTTAAGTGCTAAGTGTTAAGCGTTAAGGAAGAGCCAGAGCTTAAGTAATTATTCTTAAATGCATGCAAAATATTTGGACATTTCCTTTAACTGTAAATTAAAAGAGCTTAAGCTTTTTCTTAACCCTTAGCACTTAACACTGCTCTTCTGCTCTGGCTCTTTCTCAGCGCTGCTCTTCCAGGCTCTTAAAACAATGATTAGTAGCCTCCACAAACCCATGCACACTACCACAGTCAAAACGGCGACCTTTGAATTTATAGCCCAGGACACAGCCTTCGCTGGCCTGTTGCATCAAGGCATCAGTGATCTGGACTTCGCCGCCAACACCGGGAGTGGTATGGCGTAAAATATCAAAAATATCAGGGGTCAGTATATAGCGGCCGATAATCGCTAGGTTGCTGGGGGCTTCTTCCGTGGAGGGTTTCTCTACCATGGTGTTGATCTGGTAAATATCATCCCGGATCATTTCACCGCTGATCACGCCGTATTTGTGAACCTCATCCATGGGTACTTCTTCAATGGCCACAATACTGCAGCGAAACTGTTTATAAAGTTTAACCATCTGGGCTAAAACACCGATATCCAACTCAACCAGACAGAGATCATCCGCCAGTACCACGGCAAAGGGTTCATCCCCAATCAGGGTTTCTCCCGTAAGAATCGCATGCCCCAGACCTTTCATTTCCACTTGCCTGGTATAGGAAAAAGTACAGTTATCCATAATATGACGAATACCTTCCAGGTATTTTTCCTTATCACTACCTTTTATCTGATGCTCTAGCTCATAATTAACATCAAAATGATCTTCCATGGCCCGCTTACCACGGCCGGTAACAATAGCCATATCGGACAGCCCGGCCTCCAGTGCTTCTTCTACACCGTATTGAATTAAGGGCTTATTGACTATAGGCAGCATTTCCTTGGGCATGGACTTGGTGGCCGGTAGAAACCGGGTACCATAACCGGCAGCGGGAAACAGGCATTTTTTAATCATACAAATCTTCTTTTTGATAATGGCAAGAGAATTAAAATTTCGACAAATTATAACAGAACAGGATAAAAAATAGCGTTAAAAGCAGTGAACAGGCAACAAAAAACACACCTGATAAGAGTAATCCGACAAATTGATCTAAAACCTAAAACCTAAAACCTAAAACCTGACGTATCTATTCAGTGTATCGGAACGTAAATAGCTGCAGGTACAGTATTTCCGGGGGCGCTCAAGTACATCCATGTTTTCAAAACCCCGTAAATACTGTACCTGCAACCATTTACTCTATGTCATACTAGGGGCTGTTGATCTTTTGTGTACAAAATTTAATCATTCCACATAGGAAGCCACACCATACAACAGCCTAACGCTAATGTACTGGCATAGTTTCTTTCCAGCTTATCATAGCGAGTGGCGATTGCTCGATAGTGCTTTAACCGGGCAAAAATGT